>CAYYHT010000401.1:0-7341 GCA_964471355.1 uncultured Enterobacteriaceae bacterium | reverse complement strand
CGATTTTGTGTTTAGCGACGAGGCTGGCGCGAGCAAACCCGACCGCAAGGTCTTCGATCTGGCAAGCAAGGGACTTGGCGTGCCGGTCTCTGCGATCGCCCACCTAGGCGACCGCGAATACAACGACATCGGCGGCCCGCTGGGCTGTGGTGCCACAGGCATTCTGTACACAGGCGCCATCGACCGGCGTGGCCCTGAGGGCACCAAGGCTCATGCGGTCTGCACCGACCACGCGTTGCTGCCAAGCATCATCGATTCGCTGTCGGGCAAGTGAGCATGGACTGGACCAAACAGCTGGCCAATCGCTTCGAGTCGACCTTTCCCGAGACGCCGCCGTTTCGTACAGTGGGCCGCGAGGCAGAGTTTCCCATTGTCCATTCCGATGGCACAGCTGGTGACCTGGCCGACCTGTGGACTGTCCTGATCGAGGGTGGGGACTTTCAGGTCAAAAAGGAAGGCGAGATCATCGTCGAAGCCGCCGGAGAGCGGTTCACCTTCTCTCAAGAGGTTGGCCGCGGCACCATCGAGCTGATCTGCGAGCCATCTGATGACCTCAATGGCATTGCCGCCACCCATGAAGCGGGCGTCGAGCGCATTCTGCGAGCCGCAGAGTCGGTAGGGGTTTACGTACTTGGCTACGGCATTCAGCCCTTGCAGGCCCCGACGGCTCAGTACATGTGCCCGAAGGTCCGCTACGGCGCCCTGCACGAGATCATCGGCGATCTGTGGCTCTGGTTCACCCTGACCTCCAGCGACCAGATCCACGTCGCCATCGGCAAGCACGAGATTGTGCCCATGGCGAACCTGAGCAACCTGTTGTCGTCGGTCACCGTGGCTTTGTGTGGGAATTCGCCGATCTATGAAGGCGCGGACAGCGGCCTGTGCAGCGTTCGCGAGGGGCGCATGGGCGAAATTGGAGCGGGCGAGGGTCGCCACGGCATGCCGCTTGGTCCCGTGTCAGACATGTCCGCGTACATGGCCCAGATCGCGACCCACCCGGTGTTGATGCGCTGGGTTGGTGACAGGCGAGTGGCCGACGGTCGCTCGCTCACAGAAGTGTTGGACGAGGCCGGTGGTGCTTCAAGTGAAGAGGGCTGGAGGCAGTTCCTGTTGCACGACCACTACATCTGGAACTCCGGACGTCCACGTCATGCCCAGGCGACCATCGAGCTCCGGGCCGCATGCCAGCAGCCTGGCGACGAACACATGGCCGGCGCGGCCCTGCATCTTGGACTGGTGCAGGCGGGAGCCCAATTGGCTCCGTGGCTCGCTCAGGAGCTAGGGGACAACGCCTGGTCCACCATGCAGAGCTACCACCATGCGGTGGTCAAGGACGGCTTGGCTGCAGCCGAGCCCTTCGATGGCTTCTTGCTGGGTCTGCTCAATCGCTGTGCAGGAGCCCTCGAGAGCCGCGGGCGCGGCGAAGAGAAGTTCTTGCAGTCGCTGTTCGGCAGAGTCGAGCGAGGCGAAAATCCGGCCCAAGTCGTGCGCCGGGTCTTTGCGGCCGATGGCGTCGAGGGACTCGTCCGCCACACCAAGCTCTAGCTCAGACTCAGTTCTGGCCGCAGACGCCGCTGGGGCACTCCCACGGTGCGGGAGACCCGAGCCGCTCGCCCAATAGATCCAAGAAGGCCCGCACCTTTGGCGATAGCAGGCGTCGATGGGGGTACAGCGCGTAGACCGGCCGGCTCTCGTCGGTCCAGTCGCGCAGAAGGCGAGTCAGTGCTCCGCTGCGCAGGTGTTTGCGGACCATAAAGTCCGGCATGTAGCCAATGGCAACGCCGTCGAGCAGGGCCCGCATCATGGCGGCTCCGTCGTTCGTGCGCAGGCGCCCATCCCGCGGCCAACGGAACACTTCGTCTTTGGGCCCGTGCATCGTGGCCACAGCCACCCCTCCTAGGCGGCTGATGACGTCATGCTGGCCAAGCTGGTCAGGGTGAGTCGGTTCACCATGGCGCTTGATGTACTCGGGTGAGCACACGAGGATGAGCCAGCTGCTGCCGAGCTTCTTGGCCACCAAGCTCGAGTCGGACGGCTTCGCCACTCGAATGGCGAGGTCATAGCCCTCTTCGATGATGTCCACGATTCGGTCGTCTAGATTCAGCTCGATCTCGACCCCCGGCCAAGTAGCGAGGAACTCGCCCACCGAATCCATCAGGTAGCGCGTGGCCCATCCCTTGGGTGCGGTGATGCGCAACACGCCGAGGGGTGTGTCCGAGCGGTCGGTGACGGCTCGATCGGCTTCCTTGGCGTCGGTGACGATGGCTTGGCAACGCTCGTAGTACGCCTGACCAATGTCGGTCGGTCGCAGCCGGCGGGTGGTGCGGTTGATGAGCCGAACTCCAAGTCGCAGCTCGAGTGCGGACACATGCCGACTCACAGTCGATTTGGCGATGCCAAGCTGGTTGGCGGCTTCGGTAAAGCTGCCCCGGTCGACCACGCTGGCGAAGACGGTCATCTGGGTGAGACGGTCCATTGTTCCTCCGACGGAACAATGGGCGCGAAAACCGCGACCGTCAACGTCCTATTCGGCGTTTCTCACAATGCGCAGCCCCGCACGTGGAAGCCGGTCCGTCGCGCGGCCGTGATCCCGCGAGGCGACACGGCCGGCTTTGATGCCCGAGGACCAGTCGCCGCCGCGGCGCACCCGGTGATCTTCGTTCTTGGAGTCGATTGCGGGAGCATCGGGCTGGCCTTCGTATGGGGCGTACTCGTCCCAGACCCACTCCATGATGTTGCCGTTCATGTCGTGCAGGCCGTACCCATTCGGCTTGAGCTGTGCGACTTCGGCGAGCTTCTTGTGACCGTCGTCGCACTCCATCGCCTTCCAGGTCAGCCAGGCGTAGTAGTCGTTCTTGGTTTGCGGATTGGCCAAGTTGGCGTAGGTGCAGGCCTCGCTGACCATGTTGCTGCCAGCGAACATGTCCTGAGTGCCGCCGCGGGCCGCGTACTCCCACTCCGCTTCGCTGGGCAGTCGATACCCGCTGGCCTCGCGATTCCAAACGGAACTACCGTCGTCGCCCTTGCTGTACACCGGCTCGAGTCCCTCGAGTGCCGACAAGGCATTGGTGAAGGCCGCGGCCTCTTCCCATGTGATGCACATGACGGGAAGCTTCTCGCCGACACCCCACTTTTCGCAGAGCACCTTGTTGTCATCGGGACCATAGGTCTGGTTTGCCGAGGGATTGGTGCCCATTACCGCTGTCCACAGCTCTTGGGTGACCTCGGTCTTGCCGATCAGGTAGGCGCTGGTGATGCTGACGGGATGGCGAAACTCGTCGCGCTTGGCCCCCGGTTCGTCGGTCCGGCTGCCCATCCAGAAGTCACCGGGTCGCACCTCAATCATCTCGTAGTTGAAGGGCAGCAGTGCTGAGCCGGGCCCGGTTGCGGGGATGTCGCCGACGGGCACGTTCGGGTCAACCACTGGATCATCGGGTGGAGTGTCCACCATTGACGGCCCCCCAAACAGGACAGCCACGAGTGTGATTGCCAGTCCTCCGACCACCACACCGGCGACGACGGGCATCTGGCTGGTCGGCACGTAGAGGTCGTCGGTGAGCTCTTCCTCTTCGGCGGTGTCGAAGTCGAAGCTCATGGTCGACGCGGCAGCGCGCAGGGCGTTCTTGCCGGTGAATCCGGTGGGTCTGCCAGGGGCCGGGGCCTCGAGCATCACACCGTCGTCTCGCTTGAGTTCGGGCAGGTTGTCGATTTCGCCGGCGATGATGCTGTCGGTCGCGGCGAGGACCATCGCCATCTGGGGCATGCGGTCGTCGGGCTCGGGCTCGGTGGTCCAGGAGATGAGCTGACGGATGGCGCGGACCGTCTTGTTGCCCGGGTCGACGCTGCCACCGGTGAGCTTGGCGGCCATGATCTGAGCCATGCGCTGACCGGCCGAGAGCTCGGGAGCCTCGGGGTAGGCCGGCTCGCCCATGACCATCTCATAGAGCACCAGACCGCTGGCGTAGACATCGGCCAGCACCGGGTCGGGCTTGGTCCCCTCAAAAATTTCGGGCGGAATATAGGGCAGCGTGCCCGGCACTGTGCGGTCGTTGGTCAGGCGGGTTCGACCTGCCTGAACGGCGATGCCAAAGTCGAGGACCTTTACCGCACCGTCGTTGCACAGCATGATGTTGGCCGGCTTGATGTCGCGATGCCGTACGCCCATCTGGTGGGCATAGGTCAGCGCCGCGACCATCTTTCGGAAGATGGGCAGGGCTTCGTCGCGGTCCATGGGCCCGCGAGCCAGACGGTCTTCGAGGTTCTCGCCGTCGAGCATCTCCATGGCCATCCACAGAATGCCGAGCTCGGAGTCCTCGCCGCTGCCCATGACTCGCACAATCGATGGGTGCTGCAGATGGGCCAGGGCTTCCATTTCGCGGATGAATCGCTCGCGTGCCTCGCCCAGGTCGTGGGACTTGAGCACCTTGACGGCGGCCTTCATGCGCTCGGACAGCTGGTTGTGGCACAGGAACACCGCCCCCATGCCGCCCTCGCCAATTTGCTTGACGACGACCCAGTCTCCGATGCGTTCTCCGGCCCTCAACATCGCCGGAGGATATGCCACGCGCGGGAGAGGGGCATGCGCGTCCTGGAGTTGTTCTGTGGGATCGGAGGGTGTGCTGCGGCCGTTGATGGGCGCGGTGAGGTCGTGACGGCGATCGACCAGCATCAATTGGGGCTGTCGGTTTACCGCGACAACTGGCCCCATCCGATCAAGGTCATGAATCTGGTGGGCGCGCGCAAGGATCGCCTGCCCGAGGCAGACCTGTGGTGGATGAGTCCGCCGTGCCAGCCCTACACCATCCGCGGGGCCCACCGGGACCTCGATGATCGGCGTGCCGAGAGCTTCAAGGCGGTCGTCGCTGCCATCGGTGAATGCCGACCTTCATTTCTGGCCCTCGAGAACGTGCCGCCCTTCGCTGAGTCGAGGGCGCACGACCTGATCGTCGGTACGCTGATCGACCTGGGCTACGAGGTAAAGGAACGCATGCTCTGTCCGACGGAGTTTGGCATTCCGGCTCAGCGCAATCGGTTCTATCTTGTGGCTGGGCGCGGCCTAAAACCATTCCGAGACCCACAGTCAGAGAGCCGAACGCTCGCGGACTACCTCGATGATGACGCGAGTCCCGCTCTCGATGTCGAGGAGGAGCTCAAGGCGCGCTTCGGTCACGCCTTTCATGTTGTGAACCGCGAAGACCCCGATGCGGTGGCCGCTTGCTTCACGAGCGCCTACGGAAACTCGCCCGTCTATGCGGGATCGTACCTGCGCGATGGCGATCGCCTCAGGCGCTTTTCACCGCGCGAGTTGCTGCGGTTCTTGGGGTTTGCCGAGTCGTTCAAGCTGCCCGCGGACCTGCCCCTGCGCAAGGGCTGGTCACTGGTCGGAAACTCGCTCTCTGTGCCCGCGGTCCGCTCGATGTTGAGTGCCATCCCGGGCTTGTAGACATCAGTCCCGACGACGTCTGCGTCGGAATGCGACCATAGCAACCAGCAATAGAGCCCCGGGGGTCACGGCGCGCGCGGTCGGTCCATTGCAGCCGCAGTCGGCGATCTGCCAGTCCACGTCGCACGAGAACTCGAGGTCACCGACGTCCACATTCGAGACGCCGCAGACGGGCAGGTCGGTGGGCAGCACGTCGGTCACCAACGTGAGTCGGCCGCGGTTGGCGTGTGCGTCGAAGCACTCTTCTTGGCCGTCTGGGCAGACCTGGCACTGGGCGTCGAAGTTCGGAAACAGCTCACAGATGTTGTCCACACCCTGAACGAGCCCCGCGAATGGTCGCAGGTCGATGGTGCCGTCCACGCGTACGTCGGGGTCGTTGGGAGCGCCGGTGCGCCAGGCGATCTCGATGCTCATGTCGTCCGCTTGCACAATGCCGAGCTCGGGGTGATCGACCTCGATGTGGTCGCGGGTCCATAGAAAGGTCGACGCAGACAGGTTTCCGTCGTCGGCCAGAACCGTGCACAACGCGTTGGGGCTCTCGGCGGCAATGCGGAAGCTGGCGACCTCGCCATCCAACGAGTCCACGGTCCACAAGATTCGAGGCGAAGAGCCCTCGATGAGGGAGCCCAGGTCCGCCGGCCAAGTCGAGAACTCATCGACTTCGAAGACCTTGCCCACCAGGTCTGCAGTCGAAAAGTCCGTCGCTTCGCCGAAGTCCAGAATCTCAAATGCCACCGGAGACGCCAGACTCAGGTCCAAGCCAACGACCCCCTGAATCTGGTAGATGCCCGCGGGAGAGCCTTCGGGAACCGTCCAGCCCCAGCGGTCACCCTGGGCGTCGAGCAGTGCCTCGGTCTGGACTTCACCGTCGGGACCCAGCAGCGTCAGGGCGGCGTCACTCTGGTCCGGCTCGCAGCCGTAGATGGAGTTGGGGATGTCGAGCTCGGGGTCTGGGCACAGCAGCTCGTCTTCGCCGTCGTATTGGCGGCTGATGGTGCTCGTCACCACGAGCGGGTCACCGGTTCGCTCGGGCAGGGTGCCGGGGTCAACGCGAAGCGTGTGGGTGTCCACGTGATCGACGCTGTGACCGGGGCAACCGACAAGTCCGGCGAGCATCACAACGGTCCAATACGCGCGCATTTGTATCTCCGATGTCGCGAAGGTACCTCGCATCTAAGCGTCGCCGCTACCCTTCCAGCATGGCGCGGTTGGCGACCAATGACTCCCAGGCGTGGTCCACAAATAGGCGTACCCTGGCTGCGCGACTCAAGTCGGCGTGAACCAGCAACCAGAGCGCCGATGCCGCCTCGGAGATCGGGGGCTTCAGCCGGCGGATGCCCTCGACGCCGTCCCCCACAAAACAGGGCAGCATGCCGCGGGTTTGCCCATGGCGAAGTGCGATGGCCATGGCCGGCACTGTGCTGACTGTGAGCAGGACCGGGTGGGCTGCATGGCTCTTTCGCCACCGGACCGCCGCCAGACGCGAGAGCGATTCGCTGTAGGCGAGCCAGGGCAGCGCGCGGGCCTCCTCGTCGTCAAGCTCCGCGGGACCGTACACAGTCCAGGCAACCCCGCAGACCCGTCGTCCGACGGTGTTCTCTGGGGGAGCGGGACCCGGCCTCACGGCCACATCCGCTTCACGGCGGTCGAGGTCAAAGAAGCGGTCTCCCGTTCGTAGCTCCACGGTGATGTTCGGATGCCGGGCCCGGAAGGCGAACAGCAGCGGGGTGAGGACCGGGGCCATCGACTCGGGTGCGGTCACCACCACGGGGCCTGCGGGGACGGCATTGGTACCGGCTGCTGCCCGTTGCAGCGCAAAGACCTCTTCCTCGACTCGTTCGGCGTGAGGCAACATCGCCTCGCCTTCGGGGGTCAACGCGTAGCCGGTGGGTGTTCGC
>CAYYHT010000400.1:425-7352 GCA_964471355.1 uncultured Enterobacteriaceae bacterium | reverse complement strand
GTGCGGACATCGGCCGGTCGTGTCGCCCTAAGAAATTGGCTGCCCGGGCCTCGACCTTCAACAGCGCTTTCACGAACTGCCTGCGGTTGCGGTACTGCGGGATGCGCAGCACGTCTGCGCAGCGGTCTCCGGCCACCTCGCGAATGAGCATCAGCGCAAAGCTCTTGGAGACCTGATTGGGGATGGGAAGGTACTCCGCCATAGCGTTGGCGAGCTGATCGGCGAGCTCGGCGCCGTGGTCCGACTCGGCCCATTGGTCATCTCGGATGGCGGCCATGAGCGCCCGCGCTTGGTCGGGGGTGCGCGCGATGAGCTTGTCCTTCACGCCCATGACGTGACCAATGCAGCCCCAGGTATGAATCCAAGCGGCCTCTTCGTGAGGATGCACCTCGATGCCCAGGCGCTGCATCGCCTCGATCATCACAATCGAGAACGTGCCGACGGTTCCGGCAAGGTCCTCTTGGTTGATGGGCACCCCCCAGGACACCGTCGACCATCCCGGGCGCATCACGGTGTAGTGGCGCACCATCGCATGGACCAGACGCACCTTGCGGGCCGCCGCCAGTCCGCGGCCGTCCGGCTCAAAGGCCCCCTGGTCGAGCACGTCGAACAGGAACTGGGCGGTCTCGAGGATGCGGGCGCGAACGTGTTCTGTCAGGCCCTGGGTGCCAATGAGCACGCGAGCGCCGTGAGCCGCCGCATAGGCCTGTGGAAGCGAGGCGGCGAAGAGGCACAGGGCAAAGGACCAGCCCACGCGCTGATAGAAGACTTGTGCTTCCCGAATGAGCTCCGGTTCCGCCCAGTCGGGCAGGTTGGCGTTGTGGGTCAGCCAGTCAGCGAGCACCGGGTCGAGGCTCGGCGGGAACGGGTCGTCATTGCTCACCATCTCGCGGAATGCCTGGCTGATCATCGCCTGACCGTCCACCGCGACGATGTTGGCCACCACCCTGTCGGCGCTGGGGTCTCCGACCTTGCGAAATGCCCGCAGGCTGCTCTGAACCCACTTGCCCTGTGCGTCTTTGACCGGAACCTTGGGGAACCGAAGGCTGCCGAGGCCGGCGGCTTCATTGACACGCGGTTCGTCGCCGGTGATGCCGAGCAGTGCTCGTCGATACTGGCCCAGCCCCTCAAGGGCCTGGTTCGTATCCGAGAAAGGCAGGCGATAGAAGTAGTCCGGCAACAGAAAGATGTGCTGCCACTGCGTGTCGAGCCAATTGCCCTGCTTGGATTGGTGCTTGATGAGGTACCGAGCACCCCGCTTCGCCGCCTTTTCGTCGGCCTTCCCGGCCAGGCAGAGCGCCCCCAAGACCAAGCCCGTGAGGCCCGGCATCGACGGCCCGATTCCCGAAGCAGCCTCGTCGGCATAGCTGGCGATGTCTTCGCCCCAGCCACCGTCTTTGTTCTGGTGCTTAAGCAAGAAGTCCAGGGCGGGGTCGAGTATGTCCGAGCCCGTGTAGCCAATCGCGACCAGTCCTTTGATCACCCACGCCGTGCCCGCCAGATAGTTGGCGATCCATCGTCCCCAGAAGCTGCCGTTCTCGAGCTGCTGGTCGCGCAGAAACTGCACAGTCTGCTGCATCTGCGGCGACTCCATGGTGAAGCCCATGAGCCCATAGGCCTCAATAATGCGGCCGGTGAGGTCGGCGGTCGCCGGGTCGCCGAAGTCGAGCACCTTGGTCCCAATGTCCTTGAATGCCTGAATCGGGTCGGACCAATCGAGGGCTCGGGTGATGTACAGCGGCCCTCGCGGCTTGCCTGGCAGGCCTTGCTCGTACGCGGGCCAGCCACCATCCTTGTTGTGCATGCCGTCGAGGTAGTCCTCGCCATCGTCGAGCGCGTCTTGGCAGGCCTTGATTTCCTTGAGCACATTGCCATTGGATGCCGCTGCCCGCTGCCACAGCGCCAGGGCACCCATCGCGATGCCCGTGTCATCGTTGTCTGGGCACTTGTCGTTGGCGAACTCGAACGCCCAGCCCCCCTTTCGCGGGCCGTTTGTGGTGGACGATTTGGCCAGCTCGGTCTGCTTTTGGGCATCGCACAGGTGCTGGATTCCTCCGACCATCTCGGGTCCGTCGACGGGCATGTCACAGGTCACCATGGCGCGGATGTTCATGGCCGTGTCCCACACGTCGCTGCCAAAGATCATCCAGCTCAACTCGGTGTCGCTCTCTTGGCGAACCGAGTTGAGGTAGGCCAGGGCCCTGTCGTAGTTGCCGCTGCCTGCGCCCTCGCCCAAGGCGTGCAGAGCACACATGAAGATCAGCGTCATGAGGCAGATCGCGTTCACCGATCCGTCCCGATTTTGCAGCTCGAGAATGGTGTCGAGCACCTTGTCTTTCTCGGCCGCCGAGATCGACGTCGGGCCGTTCTTTACGTACGAAAATACAGTTGCGAGCTCGAGCATTCCGACGATCATGCCGCCGTTGATGACCGTGGACGCCAGGGGGATTGCGCCAGGAATGACGACCCAATCGAGCGGCAAGGTGGGCAAGTCGTCGGGGTCGACGAGTCCGACAAATGCGAGGTAGGGGCCCACCATGTACGGGTCCGAGAGCCCTTGGGCGCCGACCTCTTTGAGCCCCCCATTGTCCTCGATATAGGCCCATGCCTTGGTGACCGCCGGATTGTCCTCGGGCAGACCCGATGCCACAAGCGCCGCCCAGCACGCCGCGGTTCCGGTGACACAGGCCGTCGGCAGGCCCACGTTCTTTGGAAAGCCGCCGTCTGGTAGCTGCTGTTTGAGAATCCACCGCCGGACTTTTTCCCCGTCGCCGGGTTGCGTATGCCCAAGGTAGTTGAGCACCACAAAGATCAGCGACGTGGCCGCGGCGGCCAGCAGCGGAGGATCTTGCCACCCCCCATCAGGCCGTGCTGTGGATACCAAAAAGTCGGTTCCGCGCTTGATGGCGCGGTCGAGACCCGCAGGAAGAGACGCACTCGTCATTCACTCTCCAGAGACATCAGCTTTCACAGCTTGGACACCCGCCCAGCGCGCTACCCTGCCCCACCGGGCAGGCGGATCGCAAACGTAGTGCCCGCGCTAGACGTCTCTTCGAGGGTCAAGGCGCCAGCCATTCCGTGAATCAGCTGAAGCGAAGAGGTCAAGCCGAGCCCTCTGCCCGTGTTTTGGCCATTGGTGGTGACGTATGGCTCGAACAAGGTGTCCCGGAGACCGAGCGGAATGCCCGAGCCGGTATCGCCAACCCTCAACACCACGCTGTTGTCTGTCAGATCACGACTTGCTGCCAGCGTGAGCACGCCGCCATTGGGCATCGCATCGTTCGCGTTGGAGCACAGGTTGAGCAACACGCGATGCAGAGCCGCCTCATCGGCAAACAGTGAGCCGACGCCATCGCCAGGCACGACCTCGATGGTCACCCCGTCGCGCAAGACTCGCCGCGCGAAACGTGTGAACGACTCGAGAACCGTATTGACCGGCAGTGAGACGATGTCGAGTTGGGGCGTCTGCTGAAGCTGCGTGAGTCGGGTGGTGAGCTCCGTTCCGCGAGCGGCGGCTTCGCCAATGATCGACAGATCTTCGGACATGTCTGGCGTGAGACCGTCGCGCTTCTGCAGCAAGTCCAACGTCATGCCGATGACAACGAGCAGGTTGTTGTAGTCATGGGCAATTCCGGCAGCGACCTGACCCACGGCGCGAGCCTTCTCAAATTCTGCCAGCTTGCGCTCGAGCATCCGGCGCTGCATCTCCTCGGCATCTCGCTGCTCAATCTCGAAGAGCAGCTCATTGTTCTTGTCTTCAATGTCGACGATCTGCGCCGCGAATGCGTTGCCACCCAAGAGCAGCGTAAAGGGATGCAACAACGCCGAGATGACTCGGCCAACCATGGAGCTTCCCCGGGTGACCGAGCACAGAAAACGTTTGCCATTGGGAATGTTCGAGACCACGATCTCAGCCGGAGGCTGCCCGAGAGAGGTCGGCATGCGCTCGTACAGCCCGCGAATGACCTCAAAAAACTCCGGATAGACGGTCTTTTCGTCGGTCACGACGAACTCGGCGATGTAGTGGGTGCTGCCGGCACGCGTGAAGCTGGCTTGCACGTGCTGAGACAGGCCCGACTGGGTCTGGCTCGTCATCAGTTGGGCCAGGGAAATCGGCGAAAATACGAATGCCCCGAGGCCCTCGAACAGGCCCGTGCCGCGCTTGGGCAACGAGCAGCCAAATGCGTAGGCGGCATCGGGTCCGATCTGCTTGAGGTTGACCAGCATTCTCCTGTAGGCACCCCAGGTCGTCAGCTTTGTTCGGTCGAGGGTCAACGCTTGAGAGTGACCCGTGCCGTTCAGGATCTGCGCACGCGTCATGCCGCGCGAAGAAGCGAAGAGCATCAGTTCCCGAATCGTTCTCCAGCTGATTTCGGCAGTCGACATCCCAAGACAATATCATGCACGCCTGCACCGAATCCATCAGGCCTCAGCAGACTCACTCGCCTGGGACCGACTGGTCCAGGTTGGTCAGATCGAGCTCTTCGAGCCTGACGTAGTACGTCGCAATCGACCGGATGTAGACCAGCGGCAAGACATCGGGTGGACGCAGATCGTCCACAGCGACCGGGATCAGGTTTCCGAATTCGTCTGCGGACAGCTCGGATGTGTCCGGGTCGACCTCCCAGGCGAAGGTCGTGGTGACGTCCTCTGCGATGAAGCTCTGATCTGCGCCGTTGATGGCGTAGTAGCCCGCAAGCATGCTGGGCTCGTACAGCTCGAGAATCTCCTCAGACCAGGCGCCTCGTAGGCCCGGCGTGAAGGTGCCCGGGCCAAAACCCAGATGCAGATTCTGGAATGCGTAGATCAGGTCTTCGCCGTCTGGGCCCCAAACCGCAGGGTCGACCATGTCAGCGCAGGTATACCAGTCCAGCTCGAGAGTGCCTTCGTACTCGTAGAACAGGGGCAATCCGTCGAAGGTGGTGAGCTTCGCCGTGGGCTCGACAACCCAATCGCCCCAGGCGTAGCAGGACTCCTCGGTCTCGACTTCTTCAGAGCTGGCCGAGAAGAACTTTTCGCTGGCAAAGACCACATAGACCGTGGGCTCGTAGTACTCGCCGTCGATGGTGTAGCCGGTGAGCGACCCGTCGGGATGCAGCACTCCGTCGAACTCGAAGCCGACGGCGACCGGGTTGATGTAGTAGGGCGCCGGCGTCGAGACAGCCGTGTCGACAGGCTCAACGGCCGGGTCGCCAAAACGCGGGCCGGTGCAGGCCACGATGAACACCCACAGCAACAGGCCCCTCATGCGAAGCTCCGGATGCGGCCACGTCCCAGCTTGAACGCGTTCTTGTTCGAGATCGGTTCGGTGCTTGCCGACACCACAGAGTTCGCCGCCGACCCCGGGTCCCCGCCGTAGTTGAAGTACACGCAGGTGACCCCGCGTCGCACCCGGTCCGAGATGCGGACGACCGCCACAAACTGGCCGCGCGTGTCATCGACCCACTCAAAGGCCGCTGACACGCCGTCGCTCTCGATCAGGACATCCTGACCGTCCTCGACACCGATGTCCGCCGCGTCTTCGGGGTGCATGTCGAGGTAGTTCGCGGGCAACAAGTCCGCCCGGAACGGGATTCGAAGGTCCTCGACCAGTCCGCTCCAGTTCGTGGAAGCCCTGCGGTTGATGACCCAGAACTCGCCGCTGCGGGGACTGAGGTCGGCTTGGCGCCCGGCGACATCGCGCCACTGCGCCAGCACAAAGCAGGCCTTGCCCGATGGGGTGCTGAAGCCGCGCCCTGTCTCGGCATCGTGGTAGCGAACGGTCTCGACAATCTCACCGCCCTCGTACGATAGCGGGCACTGAAAACCCGTTGTGCCAGACTCGCGCAACACCTGGCGGGCGTTCAACCCGTTTTCCGCGGCGTATTCCACCAAGGCCTGAAACGCGTGGGGTCCCGAGGAATGCGCGGCACAGATCTCGAAGAGGGCATTGCTGTCCTCCCAGTCGAACCCCGAGAAGCCCATGCGCTGGGCTACAGCCGCGACGGCCTGCCAGTCGGGTCGGGACTCTCCGGGGGCGTCGACGATCTGCGGATAGAGCCGAAGCCGGCGTTCTCCCTGCATGCGTGAGAAGGTGCCCTCGCCCCAGCCAGCAGCGGGCAGGACCAGGTCGGCGAGCTCGGTCAACGGCTGGGGGTACAGGTCGGATTGGACCATCACCATGCCGCCGTCTTGGGCCTTGGCCCGCCAGTCATCGATGACGCTGTCCACGTTCACGCTGCCGTCGCTGTGAAAGGGGTCGGACAGCTCGGCGAGGCGTGTCTGTCCGCGAATGGCTTCGAAGAGCACGCTGCTCGCGGCTGCCCCACCGCCGGCCCAAGTGCAGCCCATCACCCAGCAGAAGGCGAGATTGCCCTGCATGACCCATTCGTCCAGATTGATGCCGATTTCGTGGCCCTGATAGTGGTGAGGCGAGCGCTGCTCGGGGTAGCCGGCGGCCTTGATCATGCCGCGCTGGTGGCCGCCTGCGCGCGAGATCACACGACCGGGCCGGTTGCCCGCGCCAACCAGCAACGACAGCGCCGCGAATGAGGCGGTGTTGGGGTAGTTGTGCCCCCAGTAGTTGCCCTTCTCGAGCATCATCGAAGTCAGCGGACGCTGGCCGGTGCTCGACGGCCGGGCCATCATCTCGGCGGCCTGCCAGATCAGCTCCTCGTCGATGCCGCAGATCTGGGCGGCACGCGCAGGCAGCGCGTCCAGGTCGTCCAGAATGGCGTCTTTGAGCGCATCGAAGGTGAGTGCGAAGGTCTTCTGGCGCCACTTGGCCTGGCCGATGGTGAGCAAATCGGCCGAATCTGCACACCACTCGTCGACCCAGGCCAGGTCAACCCACTGTTCCGACAGGATGATCCAGCACAGGGCGTTGTGCAGCGCCGTGTCGGTCCCGGGCTCGATCTGGAGGAAGAGGCCTCCGTTGGCCAACGCCCA
>CAYYHT010000400.1:0-415 GCA_964471355.1 uncultured Enterobacteriaceae bacterium | reverse complement strand
GAAGATGACCTCGGCGTCGTACCAGTCCTGGTACGACGCTGAAAACACGTTGATGCCCGCATCGGACAGGCCGGGGGTGTCCGAGCCCTCGGCGGCCTTGTCATGTGGTGCCCAGCACGGGGTGCCGATGGCGTCGAACGCGAGCTTGGTGATGGCGAAGGTGTTTTCGTAGAACTGGTAGCTGTACGTCTTCATGCCCCAGGCGAGGTCGCCATAGGTGTCGAGGACCCAGGTGCTGTATGCGGCGATGAGGTCGAGGGCGTCGTCCCAGCTGATGGGCACCAGGCCATCTTTGGTGCGCAGCTGCGGGCGCAGCAGGCGGTCTGCGGTGCCAGTGTCGGGGTTGTAGAGCTTTCGGGCGAGAGAACCGCCGAGTGTGTGGTCGCCCCCGAGGTTGACCACTGTGGCATCGGGA
>CAYYHT010000399.1:0-7378 GCA_964471355.1 uncultured Enterobacteriaceae bacterium | reverse complement strand
TGGCCGACGCCAGAAGGCGGCCTTTGACACCGACCGCACCCCCTGGATTATCACGGACAATGCCCCGGCGGACGGTCTGGCCGAGGTGGTCAAAGCCTGCCCATCTGGAGCCCTGCGCCTGAGTCGACCTGGAGAAGCGCCGCAGTTCGCACAACGGGAAGCCAAAGGCATCACTGTCAGCAAGGACGGCCCCTACCAGGTTGTGGGTGTGCCGCTGAAATCTGCGCGACTGGCTCAAGGAGCCAATCCAGAGAAGTATGTGCTCTGTCGATGCGGCGCGTCCAAGAACAAGCCCTACTGTGACGGCTCCCACTACGACATCGGTTGGTCCGCGTCGGGCGTGGTGCCAACCCCGTAGATTCGCTACTCATTGGAATGGCCGATCCGAACAACCTGATCCACGCCCTTCGCCCGCGCGAACCCGGACACCTCCGCAAGACGCTGCACTTCAGCTGGGACCGCAGGCATGTGGAGCTTGGCAAGCTGCTCAGAGCCATCCACGCCACCCTGCGTCCGGGAATTTCCCTGGGCGAGGCAGACCAGATCGTGACCGACCGCGTCTTTATCGGTGCCATCCCCTTTGACGGCAACACCTCGACCATCGAGCTGCTGATGGACAACGGCAGCCAGGTCGGGTCCTGGGTCGGCGAGGACTATGGGCACAAAGAACTCGAGGTCACCCTGCTGGTGCCGGACTCGTCGAAGCGCGGATCGCCCGGGCTGCGACCCACGACGTGCCTCAAGACACCCTGATGCTCGATGCGCTCTATGTGTCGCCTAGCTTGCGTCTGCACGGGATCGGGCGTCAGCTGGTCGACGCGGCGCGGGAATGGGGCGAGAGCCGCGGCTGTGCCCGGGTTGTGTACTGGGATCTTGCGAACGTCTCGCACCCGTCGCTGGCGGCGTTGGGCCATCTGGGCATTGCCGGCTCAAGCTCCGCCTGATCATCCCGGCGGTATCGGCACGTCATTTCGAGGGGAGGGAGGCGGCGTCGAATGCTGGGTCGCCGGCCCTTGTTGTGTGCAGGCCAAGAGCGTGAGCAATATCCAAGTCATGGTGGTCCTCCAGCTGTACAACGGCTGGGCCACGGTGGTTACCTCGCCGAGCCCGCACGGGCCGCCATCACCCGTGATGCAGGACGTTGCGTGTCCCCACTGTTTGTCTGGATTGCCCGCGCCGAGGGCTTGTCGCTCCTGGTCCTGTTCGGGGTCGCGATGCCTCTGAAGTACGTCGGTGGCTGGACCCACGCGACGATGGTGCCCGGATGGATTCACGGCCTGCTGTTTCTGATCTACGTCGCTGTCTTGGGCAAGGTCGCTGTGACCGACCAGTGGAGCCCGGTGCGCATCGCAGCTGCATTCGTCGCTGCGTTTGTGCCCTTCGGAACGTTCGTGTTTGAGCACCAGATCGGTGCACAAGACTCCGCCGACTGATTGCAGCGGGTGATGCCCTAGCGCCAGATAGCGAGTAGCATCGGCTGTGGAGGCGTCGATGCATCCCGATGTGGCCGAGATCGTTGAGCGGTTTGACCTTGGGCCCGATGTCGCGCTGGCCCTCGACAAGCTGTTCGCGCGAGCTGGCGCGGGAAACTCGGTGACGACCCTCGTCGTTGGATTCGACCCGGTCGACATCGAGAACACCTACTGGGAGGGGCGCTCGGATCAGGGTCATCGAGCCGAACCGGATCGCGGAGGTGAAGCGCCACGCATCGGGAACGAGCTCGGATCGACGCGAATCGGCGAACGCTATGTGGACCTTGCTCCCATCGGCGAGGGAGGCATGGGAGAAGTCCGGCGGGTGCTGGACGTCGAGCTCAACCGCACCCTGGCCATGAAGACGCTTCACGCGCCGCTGTCTGCGGGCTCTGCGCGCAGGCGCTTTCTGGAGGAGGCGCAGGCCACAGCTCAGCTGCAGCACCCAAACATCGTGCCGGTGCACGACATCGGGTCGCTGCCAGACGGCCGCATCTGGTTCACGATGAAGGAGGTGCGCGGCCGTACGCTGGGCGCTGTCAATGCCGATGTGCATCAGGCGTCCGACTACCGCTGGAATCCCACGGCCGACGGGTGGAGCTTCAAGCGGGTGCTCACCAGCTTCCTCGCTGTGTGCAACGCCATGGCCTATGCCCACGAACGAGGGGTCGTGCATCGGGACCTCAAGCCCGAGAACGTGATGGTGGGGGGCCACGGACTCCGCCTTCTCCCTGCGAGCCGATGCCGAGGGAGACGTCTGGCTCGAGGACTGGCCGGTGCTGCAGGTCGACTGGCACGGTGCTCGCGCCTACCTCGCGTGGCTGGCCGAGCGCACCGGCAAGCCTTGGCGTCTGCCCGGCGAGCAAGAGTGGGAGAAAGCCGCACGAGGCGTCGATGGCCGCTGGTACCCGTGGGGAAACGAGCTGGACCCTTCTTGGTGCTGCATGACCGACAGCCACGACAAGACCCGTCTGCCGGCGGTTGTGGACAGCTACCCGGTCGATGTCAGTCCATACGGGGTGCGCGGCATGGGCGGAAACGCCGAGGACTGGTGCTTGGACTTGTTCGACATTGAGACGAGCCTGAACGACGGAGATGTGGTGTCTCCAGATCCGGCACCACAGGCTTCTCCGCGGGCGCTGCGGGCGGCTCGCGGCGGGGCGTGGAGCAGCACTTCACGAGGGGTGCGGTCCGCAGACCGTGGACGCGACGAGCCCACCAACAGGGACTCGAGCTTCAGCTTTCGGGGGCTGTTTCGGCCGGAGCGTTGACGCTCATTGCTCGTAGTAGAAGACCAGCGCCTGGCAGCGCTCTTTGAGCCCCCAGACGGCCTCGTCGCCCTCTGCCGCCCAGCCCAGCGTCGAGTCTGAGCTGCTGCGGTAGGTGCAGTCGAGCTTCAACGTGCTGTCGTGGTTGAGCTGCGGAGCATCCGATTCGGCGTACTGCGCCTGCTCGATCCACTTGGGCGAGAAGTCGGAGTTGCTGGCGACACAGGTCGATGCCCCCGATTCGGTCAGCGACGCGGAGTGGCCGTACTTGCCCATGCCGACCTCGGCTGAGAACACGGTGTAGCTGCCACTCTCCGCGTGGTGCTGCGCTGCGAAGTCTACAATGCCCGAGTTTGGCCTCCATGGGCGGGCTCTCCCGTATAGATTCGCTTGAGCCTGGGGGCGATGAACTGCATGAAGGCCCGCACCCGGGCCGTCCCGCGCAGGTCCGGGTGAGTGAGCACCCAGACCCCCATTGAGTGGGGCAGGGGAGGGCCAATCTGGACCATCTGTGGGTACAGGACGCCCAACCCGAGCGCACTGAACCCTGCAGCGACGCCTCGCGACAGGACGGTCTCGACCACGCTGTAGTCGTCCAGCACCATGGGTCCGGTCCAGCCGGGCGCGTGGGTGTTGAGCCAGTTGGCGCCGAGCGTGCCCCCGAGCCGTTGTTCGACCCGAATCCACGGCCATTCGGACAGCGGTCTGTCCCCCATGCGGTCGACCAAGGACTGTGCCGCAAACGGAGCCAAGAACATCTCGGTCACACGGCGTCCGATCAGGTGAGGGGGAGGGGCGCCCGAGACTCGCAGGGCCACATCGGCCTCGCGCCGGGTCAGGTTGTGCATGCCGACCGCGCACGTGATCTGCAGATCAATGTCGGGATGAGCTGCCGCGAACTCGGCCATGTCCGCTGCCAGGCCGCCAGCCACCGACGGCACCGTCGCAATGCGCAGCGGCCCGGACAGACGGGTGTCTTTGCCCAACAGCTCTCGATCGAGGGCAAACACCTCATTCTCCATGCGCTCGGCGACCTGGACCAACTCCTGGCCGGCATCGGTGAGCACGTGCTCGCGTCTGCCGTGGTCGAACAGGCGCGCCCCCATGTCGGACTCGACACGCTCGATGCGGCGCGCCACCGACGTGTAGTGCACACCCAGCGAGGTGGCGGCTTTGGCCAGGGTGCCCCCTCGAGCCAAGGCGAGCACATACCGAAAGTCATCCCAGTTCATGCGTGCAGTTTCGCATGTGAGAGTCACAGAATCACTCGTTGTGCATGAGGTTTTGCATTCCTATGTTGAAGCCACCACAAAGGAGGTCCCCATGGGACAAATCATCACCACCCGCTCTCTTCCCGCATCTGCAGACCAAGTCTGGGCCATCATCAGCAACCTCGAGCGCATGCCCGAGTGGAATCGAACGGTGTCGTCGACTTCGCTGCAGGGCGACGGCCTGGGCGCGCGCCGCACCAGCAAGCTCTACGACGGAACGAGCCTGACCGAGGAGATCACGAGCCTCGACAGTGCGCGCATGACACTGGGATTCGACGTGTTCGACGCGCCATCTCCGCTGGCGACCCTGCAGGGGGAGTTCCGCGTTGTCTCCACAGGCGACCAGACGTCCGAGCTGTCCTTCGAGATCGACTACACCCTGGTCATGGGCATCCTGGGCGTCGCCCTCGACGCGTTGGTCGTCCGCGCTGCGATTCGCGCCGAGCACGCGTCCATCTTGGAGGACTTCGAGCACTACCTGCTCACCGGCGTTCACATCGGTGCCGATGGCGAGCGGCTGTCGGCCGCTGCGGCCAAGTGAGGTTAGGCCATGAACGCGAGTAGACACATGGTTTCGGGCGAGTGCACATGCATGGATATGGGGGTCGCAGTCACCGATTGCGTACCCACCAAGGTCAACACCGACATCTGGACGCAGGTCGTGCGTCACGGACCGGGTCAACAAAAGGGCCCGCTGAGCGTCACCAACCGGTCGATCATCTACCGGCTGCACCCGCCCGAGGGCGAGCCCTTCCTGGTCATTCTGAACGGGGTCTGGGCCGACGAGGCCTCGGATCAGCCCTTTGCCGGCTTGCGCGAGCTCGAGCAGGCCACAGGCGCGAAGGTCCGCTTCATTCTGGCGCCGGCGGCCAGCCACCACCTGAGCCTGGTGCACTACGCCCGGGCCTTTCCCGAGGCGCGTGTGTGCGTGGCGGACGGCCGAATTCCTAGGGCGAATCCCGAGCTGATGGCCGAGCCCAACGTCCATGCCTACCCCCCCGACGCACCGCCCGTCGAGCTGGCACAGGCGGGGCTGCGCATTCATGTCGTGCAGGGGCTGATGGAGGGGTCGCGGTCAACCCGCGTGGCGCTGGTTGCCGAGTTTGACTGGAGCTATGTGCCGAACTCGACCGAGCCGCTCATGGTGCTGCACGAGCCGACCGGCACCATCACCAATGGTGGCCACCAGTGGATGTACGTCCCTGCTGACGAGGTCGGCGTGTTTGAAGCGCCCGCATTCATGATGTTCATGATGAAGCTGCTGATCAAAGCGGACATGCGCTTTGCCGTGCCCGGTCGCGTCACGCTCGCCCCCGACGGTGGCTTTGCAATTCACGACCGTCAGGCGTTGAGTGCGAGCTGCCGCGAGATCCTGTCGTGGGACTTCGACCAGATGCTCGACATCCACGCCCAGCCCAACAAGAACGTCCAGAGTGGTGCCAAGCAGCTGTTCACCGATGCCTTCGAGTCAATTGTGACGGGCGACTGGGGCAACGTGCCCTTCGAGGATGGGCAGCTGCCCGCCTGATCGCTACTCGAGCTCGACGGTGGCCGACACGGTGGCCGCGGGCTCGGACAGGATGTCGTCGAGCAGGACCAGACGGTGCAAGGCCAGCCGCAGGCTCGTCGCCGCGCCCAAATAGGCCAGCGCCAGCAATCCAATGACGGCGAGACCGAGTGTGTAGGGCGTCGAGGAGGGGAACTCGACTGCCACGATGAGGGTGGCACAGGCGCCGACCAGCATGGGTACGGCAAAGAACCACATCATGACGCCGACTTGAAAGGTCGCGGTCTGCAGCATCGACAGCGGGGCAATCATGACGGCCTTGATGACATCCCACGGGCTCTTCAGCGGATGTCCCGCATGCATCAGAAAGGCGTCGCCCAGCAATACGCGCAGGCTCAGAGCACCGACGAGGACGGGCAACTGCACCAGCGAGGCCGTGCTGCCGCCTCCGGGAAAGGCCGACCCGATCAGGGTGCTGCCGGCCCAGGTGAACGCGATGAACACCACCGCCATGTCGACGATCAGCAACACAAGACTGGTCGCGCAGCCCAGTCCGAGCTGCTCGTCGGGCAGGGGCTTGGGCCACAGTGCTCGCAGCAGGTTGATGTAGGGGCCGCGCACGAACGGACTCAGAATCAGGCCACCGACGCCAAGTCCGGCGGGCAGGGCGACGATCACCGCGATGCCGAGCGCGAGCGTGCCAAAGAAGGCTCCGATGACCGCGGTCTCGGGGCTGCCGCCAGCCATGCCCAGCGAGGCGACCGCGTAGCCGGTGATGGCAGCCATCACGAACAGGCTGCAGAAGGCGTAGATGAGGTACGGAGTCGTCGCGAGCATCACTCGCCAGCGGTAGTGCTTGCCCAGAGCCGTCCGGCGCTTGTCGAACAGGACCGATGCGCGGGTCCATGCGATGCCCACCGTCGACTCAGCGGTTGGTGCGCGCCTCAGTCCATAGATCGCGGCCACCGCGAACAGCCAGGCCGCGACGGGCACAAACCAGCTCATGAAGATGGCTGCGGGGAAGTTGAACAGCAGCGGAACACCGGTCTGTACGGCGACCACCCAGGTCGGGACCTTGCGGTTCCACTCCGCCGCAATGGCCTCGAGCACCGATGCGATGAGTGCCGCTTCGAGCAGCACAAGGCTGATGGCCATGTGCCCGTTGGTGGATGAGATGTTTCCGAGCGCGCAGGCGATGGCCAACAGCACAGGACCGATGGCAAGACGCCACATTGTTTGAACTCACCCGTCGAGGTTTCTAGAAGCAAAGCACCATAGCAAGCCCGATGGCCTGAACCGGGGCCGTCGGGATACGGTCGTGCATGGCTCGTAATGGCGACACCCGATTCGTGGAGCGGCTGCTCAAGCCGCCGGCCTATGGATTGGTTCGCGCCGGCGAGCTGGTCCAGCCGACCACGAGCCAACTGTTGGCCGAGTTCGTGGCGCGCCACAACGTGCTTGCCGACAAGCGAAACTGGATCAACTGGGTGTTCGCGCTGACCACCGCCGGGGTCACGGTCGCCATGGTCTGCCACTGGGTCTTCTTTGCGAGCCCGGTACTGGTACTGTTTGGCGCTGCATATGCGGTGGCGGCGACCAGCCACGCGACCTTCTATCTGCACCGATATGGCGCCCATCGGGCGTTCCGGTTTCGCAATGCGTTTTGGCTATTCGTCTGCAAGAACCTGACGATCAAGGTGACGACCGAAGAGATCTACACCATCTCTCATGTCGTGCATCACACCCTGGCGGACAGGCCCGGTGACCCGCACAATCCCGCCGCCGGCTGGCTGAACTGCGCGCTGTCGATCTCGAACCACCACCCCATCGCTTGGGACCTCGATGAAGCCGACTACAAAC
>CAYYHT010000398.1:0-7391 GCA_964471355.1 uncultured Enterobacteriaceae bacterium | reverse complement strand
GAACTCTTCGATGCCCATCATGCCCAGGTTGCTGATGGTGAAGGTGTTGCCGGTGTATTCCTCGGGCTTGAGCTGTCCGGACTTGGCCCGTCCAGCCAGCTCGCGGATCTCGGCGCCGATGGTCTGCATGTCTTTGGCGTCGCAGTTGCGCACGATTGGCGTGATGAGGCCGTCGGGCAGGGCCACGGCGATGCCGATGTCGATGGACCCGTGCCGGGTGATGGACTGGTCACTCCAGCTGGCGTTGGCCCGCGGGAATTCCCGAAGCGCCTTGGCGGCGCACTTGGTGAAGATGGTGTTGTAGGACACCTTGACGTCTGCGGCCTTGAGCTGCTTTCGGAAGGCCACCATGCCGGCCACATCGAGGTCGACAGTCAGGAAGAAGACTGGAATCTCGGAGTGGCTCTCGAGCAGGCGCTTGGCGATGGTCTTGCGCATGGGGCTGTTGCGCACGACTTCGTCGGCGGGGGGCGGACCGGCTGTCTGGCCACCGCCGCGAGGAGCACCCTCGACGTCGGCCTTGACGATGCGTCCGCCGGGGCCGGAGCCGTTGAGGCGGTGCAGGTTGACGCCCAGGTCACCGGCGAGCTTGCGGGCCAGGGGAGAGGCCAGCACGCGGCCGGGCTCGACATTGGCCGCACCGATGTCACCGGGGGGCTCCAGTACCGAGTCGTCGACGACCGCACCCATCCATTCGGTGGGCTTGAGGCCGATGGCCTTGGTCGGGGCTGCACGCTTGGCGGCCACTGGAGCGGGGGTTGCGGCGGCCTCGGGGGCTGCCTGCGCGGGGGCATCGTCGGCGGCCGGAGCGGCGTCAGCAGCTGCCTTGGTCTTCTCGAATTCGGCGAGCAGGGCGGCGATGTCGTCGTCCTTGGACTCGCCAAAGATGGCGATCGGGTAGCCCGGAGGCACCTCGTCGCCCTCGGCGATGAGGTGCTTGATCATGACCCCGTCGTCGAAGATCTCGGCTTCCATCGTCGCTTTGTCGGTGCCGATCTCGGCGATGACTGCGGATGACTCGAAGGCGTCGCCTTCGGGAATGCGCCAGGCAACGAGGCTGCCGACTTCCATGGTCGGGCTGATGGCGGGCATGACATAGAACTGGGCCATTTTCCTACCTGGACACTGTCGCGCGCGCGGCTTCGACGATGCGCTGCACAGAAGGCAGCACCATCTTCTCGAGATGCGGAGCGTAGGGCTGGTTGAGGTCTCGGTTGCAGATGCGCAGCACCGGCGCGTCCAGCGCGTCGAAACACGCCTCTTGCACGCGGCAGGCGATCTCGGCGGCGACGCCGGCAAAGGGGTAGCCCTCTTGCACGACGACGGCGCGATGGGTCTTTGCGATGCACTCGAAGATCATCTTCTGGTCGAGCGGGCGGATGGTTCGCAGGTCCAGGACCTGGGCGCTGATGCCCTCTTTGGCCAACGCGTCGGCGGCCTCGAGGCAGTTGTAGACCTGTTTATTCCAGGTGATCAGCGTCACATCGGTGCCATCTCGCTTGAGGTCGGCCACGCCCAGCGGGATGAGGAACTCTTCGTCCTCGACCTCGCCCTTGGCGCCGTAGACCATCTCGGACTCCATGAACACGATGGGGTTGTTGTCCCGAATCGAGCTCTTGAGCAGTCCGTAGGCATCGCGTGGAATGGCGGTCGAGACGACCTTGACCCCGGGGAAGTGCGCAAAGATGCTCTCGAGAGCCATCGAGTGCTGCGAACCGAGGCCCTCGGCGGCGCCATTGGGTCCGCGGAACACGATGGGCACGTTGTACTGGCCGCCGGTCATTTGGTAGATCTTGGCCGCGTTGTTGATGATTTGGTCGAAGGCGACGAGCGCAAAGTTCCAAGTCATCAGCTCAACGATGGGCCGCAATCCCGCCATGCTGGCACCAATGGCGATGCCGCAAAAACCGTTCTCGGCGATGGGCGTGTCCAGGATTCGCTGTTCACCGAACTCGGCGAGCATGCCCTGGCTGACCTTGTAGGCGCCGTCGTAGTAGGCGACCTCTTCGCCCATGAGGAACACGTCCTCATCGCGACGCATCTCTTCGACCATGGCCCGTCGAATGGCTTCGCGCAGCTGCATTTCGGCCATCAGGCACCTCCGTCATTGGGCGCGTAGATGTAGTTGTACAAGTTGGTCGGATCAGAGTCGGGGTCTTTGTCCGCCGTCTCGTAGGCCTCTTTGGCCTCGGCCTTGATGGCGGTCTTGATCTCTTTGAGCACGTCTTCGCTGACGCCGAACTTTTCTTTGAGCGTGGCGGCCGCGAGATCGAGCGCGTCGTGCTTCTTCTTCTCGTCGAGCTCGCCCTTGGCGCGGTACTTGGCAGGGTCGCTCATGGAGTGCCCTCGGTACCTATAGGTGATGGCCTCGAGCAGCACCGGACCCTTGCCCGACCGGGCGTGGTCGGCCGCTTTGAGCACGTTCTGGTAGACCTCGGCGACATCGAATCCGTGGAACTGCCACTTGGTCATGCCCACACCATCGGCGCGGTGCGACAGGTCGGTGAGGTAGCTCTGGCGGTCCAGGCTGGTGCCCATCGCATAGAAGTTGTTCTCGATCAGGAAGATGACGGGCAGCTTCCACAGCTGTGCGAGCGCCAACGCCTCAAAGAAGGCCCCTTGCTGGGTCGCGCCATCGCCGAGGTAGACGAGGCTGATGTCGTCGGTCCCCTTGTATTTGGCGGCGAACGCGGCACCGGCGGCCAACGGAACATGCCCACCGACGATGCCGTAGCCTCCCCAGAAGTGCAGGTCCTTGTCGACCATGTGCATCGAGCCGCCAACGCCGCGGGTCATGCCCGTTTCTTTGGCGAACAGCTCGGCAAAGACCTCTCGGGGCTTTGCTCCGCGGGCCATGATTTGGCCGTGTTCACGGTAGGTGGCCACGACGACATCTTTCTTGCGAAGTGCCGCAGAAGCGCCGACAGCGACTGCTTCCTGGCCGATGTACAGGTGGCAAAAACCGACAATTTTTCGAAGGGTGTAGGCCTTGGCGGCTAGCTCCTCGGTTCGACGGATGAGCGCCATCTGCCGATACCAATCGAGGAGCATCTCTTTGGTCACACCTTCGAGGTGCGAATCGGACATGCAGTGTTCTCCGGATCGAAGTCCGGGAGTCTAATGCATGGGGGGCTGAATGGGGGCTCAGCTAAAACGCGCACCCAAGACAGCTCAGTCCCAGGTGGTCGGCAGCGCTGTGAACTGCATGGCGGAACTGACGCCACGCCGCCCGTCGCCCAGATCGACATCAGACACACCCTCGTTGGCTGCCAGATTGCGAACCGTGGTCATGATCGCTTCCTTGGACAGGTTGATGACACCATCGCCGTCGGTGTCCACACCCTCTTCGGGAATCAGGGGCTCAATGATGTCCTCGACCAAGATGTCAGCGGGAATCGCGCCGCCGATGATGCCTTCGCATTCGTTTGCCCAGATGGTGCCCTGGACATGCGCCAGCTCAAACGGCAGGTCGACAAAGGGCTGGGGCGGAGGCAGCAGCAACATCGAGATGGTCATCTCGCCTGGGCCGACCTTGAACGCTCGCTCGTCGCTGAAGTCGCCGCGCAGTCGGCTGATGGGGTAGCCGCTGCTGTCGTAGCCACGGGCTGCGGGGCTGACCGCGCCGTTGAAGTCCGCTTCGCCCGGGTACCAATCCATGATCAGCTCGCCCTGGTAGTGCTTGGCCTGGATGAGGTAGATGAGGTCGCCGGACAAGATCGTGTCGGCCAAGATGGCGTTTAGGTTTTCGCGCGACAGGTCGAAGTCGGGCATCGCGAGATCGATGAGCTTGAGCGCGTTGGGCAGGTTGTTCTCGGGTGTGCCGTCGCCGTTTACGTCGATGCCGTCGCTCTCGGCGTTGATCGACAAGGAGCTGACCTTGTACTTGCCGTCGCTGTAGGTCGAAGGAAATCCGGGATCGGTGTCTTCGGTATCCCCCACATCGGTGTCGTCGGTCTCTTGGGGATCGGTCTCGCCCGGATACAAGGTCTCACCCGCGCATCCAGAGAGCAGCAGGGGCAGCAGGAACAACGCGCGCATGTCGGGGAACTCCGGGGCCGTGGATGCAAGGTTTAGCTCAGGTTGCGGCCATCCGCTCGTCGGATAGCCGGGCACTCTCTCGGAGTCCCTACATGAGCCTGCTCGAACTGCTCAAGGCCGGCAACGTTGCCGACTTCAACGCCACGCGCAGCCAACGAAATCGGCTGGACCTCTACGCTTGCGAGCTTGAGAACGCCGTTCTCGTTGGCGTCGACTTGAGCGGAGCCAACGTCGCCAAGTCCGATCTCACCGGTGCGGACCTGACCGACTCCAACTTGTACAAGACCGATCTGGTCGGCATCGACGGCGAGAACATCAAGCTCGTCGGCAGTCTCGCCCACAAAGTCCGCCTGAACGAGGCCTACATGGATGGCGGCGATTTCTCGGACGGAGACTTCACAAAAGCGAACTTCAGCGAGGCTGTGGTCACGGGCAGCAAGGGCGACGGCATCCGCCTGATGGGCGCTCGACTCAAGGCCATCGACGCACGCAAGGCTGTGTGGACTGACGCCGACCTGTCCGAGTCCTCGATGTACCAAGCCAACTTCGAGGGCGCCGATCTGCGTCGTGCTGACATGACCGAGGCATCGGGTGCCGAGGCGAACTTCAGCGGCGCACAGCTCGACAACATCCTGGCCACGGGCGCCAAGCTGCCCGAGTGCAAGATGGTGGGAACGACCCTGACTGGCGCGCGCATGGACGGAGTCAATCTATCTGCCGCCGACCTGACCAATGCCGACCTGACCGCAGCCGATCTGTCCCGCGCGAACCTGACCGGTGCCATTCTGGCTGGGGCCAAGCTTGCGGGCGCGTGCTTCGCCGACGCTTGCCTAGACGACGTCGACCTGGCAGGTGTTGACCTCGCCGATGTCGACATGACGGGCATCGATCCCAAGGCTCTGGGGCTGACCGACGACCAGATTGCCTCGCTGTCGGCCTTTGGCGCCGATGTCGACCCGGACGCCCCCCTGCGGGTGACCGATGTGGCCACAGCCGTGCTCGGCGAGGTGGCGCTCAGCATGTGGGTGAACGCCGACGGAGACGAGAAGTCGTCGGTCCGGTGGGCGCTGACCACGCAAAAGAAGGACACCATCACCGGTGTGCTGCCGTTGTCCGCCGAGGGTGTGCTCGCGCATGCCGCGGTGGTGTTCGAGGGCGCGTTCATGCTGCTGGTCTTCCAAGACCGCCCCGGCGGCACGTCCCTGGTCAGCTACCCGGTGTCCCTCGAGGGCGTTCCCGGCGCATCGACTGTCGTGCCCTTGGGCTACGCGCCGTCGGTCCAGCCCGCGGTCCAGTCCGACGGCAAGTCCGTGTGGATCTGGGGAATCAATCGCCGTGGACCGACCCTGGTCATCCACAAGAACGGCGAAGAGGGCTTTGCCCCGGTGCACTTCGAGAAGGTCGCCACCGCCCGCGGCATCTACGGCCACACCCACCCGGTCATGGCCAGCAAGGGCGGCGCACTCATGCCCCTGGGCAAGAAGGGGGTCTTGGGCCCGCTTCGCACGCCCGATGCCTTCAAGGGCGGCATGGCGACCGCCGTGCCCGCCGGTGACCGCATCCTGTGCATCTGGAACACTCCGGCTCGCGGGGACCGCGAACCCGGGGGTCTTCGCTTTGCCTACCTCGCCAAGCGCGGCACTCCAGAGATCGAGATCTTGACGGTCGAGGCGGGCGTCACCTCGCTTCAGGCCGTTCCCGAGCCCGGTCAGCCCGGTGCGGTGCGCGTGGCCTGGGCCGAGACGGTCATTGGCCAGCCCGCCACGGTCTTCCACGTCGTCATTCCCGGCGGCGCCATGAAGCAGGTCAAGCTGCCAGCTGGCATCGACGTCGATGAGGTCCGCTTCGCACGCGCTGCCGGCGGAGCGGGAGCCCTCGCCATCACGACCCTCGAAGAGGGCCTCGTGGTCGTCGGACTCGACAACAAGCTCTACGGTCGCGTCGGCGAATAGACGACTCAAGGAGGGGCGAGCTTCGTCTCGCCCTCAACAACTCAAGGAGGGGCGAGCTTCGTCTCGCCTCAACAACTCAAGGAGGGGCGAGCTTCGTCTCGCCCTCAACAACTCGAGGAGGGGCGAGCTTCGTCTCGCCTCAACGACTCAAGGAGGGGCGAGCTTCGTCTCGCCTCAAGGAGGGGCGAGCTTCGTCTCGCCCTTCAGATCAGAAACTCACGCTGGCAAAGGTGAACGCGAAGCACATCTCTTCGTCGGTGCGTTCGCCATTGACGATGGGGCTGGTGTTCGGATTGTCGAATGAGCACTTCATGGTCAGCTTGTCGCCGGCACTCACGACGATGGGCTCGTCGAACATGTAGGTGAGCTGGTTGTCGAAGTCCCACATGTTGGGCAGGGGCTCGCCTTCGGGCACCGCACCCTCGGGCTTGCTGGCGACCACGCACTCCTCCTCGCCGCTGTTGGGCGAGTCGGGTCCGTACTCGATCCAGGCCTTGTAGCTCTTTCCCGCCCAGTGCATGTGCGGGAAGGTGCCGTGGATGGTGACTTGGTAGGGCAGAGCGTTTGCCGGCAGCGTGAGCGAGTCCTGGATTTCGTGATCGAAGGTGTTCGGCGGAATCTGGAATCCGAGCGGCCCCAGCGGCAGCATGTAGACCTCGATGGGCGCCTCGGTCGTGGTGCGGAAGCGGAAGCCGCTCTGGTCGGCGACGTCTTCTTGGGTGCCGTTGTCGTAGTAGTGCATCTGCACCACGATGAGGTCGTCTGGATCGACGCGGACGCCGTAGCCGGGGTCGAACTCGATGGGGAAGGCACCGGGCGCCCAGCCCGACAGCATTCCGTCGCCGGTGCTGGCGTTCTCGATGCAGTTTGCGCCCAGGTTCGGGTCGTAGTCGGCGGGAAGCGTATCGGCCTTGATCTTGTAGGTGACGATGTGATGCACCAGCTCGTGTGCGTCGACCACCGGCGACATGGCCGTGATCCAGAAGGTCTCGTCGCGGCCGTGTTCGAGCGCGAAGCAGCGGTACTCGTTGCCCGGGTTGGCCGCGTCGTTGAATGGCGGGTTGTAGGCGGTGGGGAAGCGCACCTCCATGTCGTATTCCTGCAGCTCGTATTTGAGCTCGGGCACGGCGACCCGGTCCTCGACCTTGCCGACCTTTCGCTTGTCGACCGGTACAGCTGCCCATTCGGCGAGGACGGAAATGGCCGAGTCGGGCATGCTGATGCGCTCGCTGCCGATGTAGTCGTGGCAGTCGGGGTCGGCGACGAGCGGCGGCATGGTGCCGTCTGCCGTGCGGACCGCCATGCGCTCCCCGAGTACGATCGCCACCTCGGGGTCGGTCAAGTCATCCACTCCGGGGCCCGCGCCGCTGTGGCACTGCGCGCAGTGCGTGTCACGACCTC
>CAYYHT010000397.1:0-7421 GCA_964471355.1 uncultured Enterobacteriaceae bacterium | reverse complement strand
AGAACAGGGGCTTGGCTCCGTCGTCAACGAGGTCGTCGCAGTCTTGGTCCACTCCGTCACACAGCTCGGCTGCGCCTGGGTAGATGCCTGAGTCGCCATCTTGGCAGTCGCCGCCATCGACCACAAAGCCGCCTGGCAACACGCAGGCCTCGAGTCCAGTCGCATCATCGCCAAAGCCGTCGCCGTCGCCGTCGATATAGAACGTCATCGTCTCGGCGCCGTTGTCCGCTACGCCATCGCAGTCCTGGTCCACCCCGTCGCACAGCTCGGTCGCGTCCGGGTGGATGCCCGCTTCATCGTCGTTGCAGTCGCCGGACTGCTGCACCCAGCCGACCGGAGACTCGCAGGCGGTCTCGGCGATGAGCGGATTGCCATAGCCGTCGCCATCGCCATCGCCGTAGAAGGTGCCCATGTCCACTGCATCGTTGTCAGCCGACCCGTCACAATCTTGGTCGACGCCGTCGCAGATCTCGTCCGCTTCAGGATGAACGCTGGCATCGGCGTCGTCGCAGTCGTCGGCCTCTGAATAGCCGTCAGAGTCCGAATCGATGACCTCGTCAGTGTCTTCGACGTCGGTGTCGTCAATCTGCTGCTCGGAGGCTCGGCAGGCCACAAACAGCAGGATGAAGGGGATGAACCGCATGGCAACCTCTCTGGGTTCAATCATTACCCGGTCGGCGGGCCCTGTAACCCCGCACCGATCCCACATCGCCCCCCGCGGCCGCAGGACTGGCGTTCAGACCCCGAGGGCTTCGTACATCGTGGTGGTCGCGTCGGCGGTCGGAGGCACAAAGGGGTGGCCCAGCAGACGCTCGTGCAGCGTGGCGTAGATTTGCGCCAGGTCCAGGCGTACACCCTCGGGAATCTCGGGAATCTCACCCTCGCCCATGTAGCCCTGGCCAATCAGCCACTGCCGGATGTTCTCTTTGTCGAGCATGGCCTGGGGCTTGCCGGCGTCGAAGCGCTCTTGGAACTCGGACGCGATCCAGTAGCGGCTGGAGTCAGCAGTGTGAATCTCGTCGATGACCACGAGCTCGCCGTCGATCAGACCCATCTCGTACTTGGTGTCGACCAAGATCAGCCCCTGCGCGGCTGCGAGCTCTTCGCCCCGGGCGAACAGCTTGAGCGCGGTCTCGAACGCCTTGTCGAGCACGGATTCTTCGACCAGGCCCTGCTCGAGAATCACTCGACGGCCGATGGGCTCGTCGTGCACGCCGTACTCGGCCTTGGTCGACGGCGTGATGATCGGGGTGTCCAACCGCTGGTCTTTCTTGAGGCCTTCGGGCAGTTCGATCTCGTAGACACCGTGGCGGTTGGCCTCGATGTCGCGCCACAGGGAGCCCGTGACGTGGCGTCGAACGATGACCTCGATGGGCAGCGCGTTGGCCTTTCGCACCCGCATGACGTTGCTGTGCGGCACATCGATGAGGTGATTGGGGCAGATGTCCTCGGTCGCGCGAAACGCGTGGACGGCGATGGCGTTGAGGATGGCGCCCTTGCAGGGGATGGTCGTCAGCACGACGTCAAAGGCCGACAGGCGGTCAGTGGTGATCATCACGATCTCGTCGTCGCTGATGAACAGGTCGCGCACCTTGCCGTGGTAGTGCTCGCCCAGCGGCCCAAGCCGCTCGGTGTCAACCGAGATGAAGTTGGTGTCGAGGTGCCGGGCCAGGTCGTCCCGTTGGGTCATCATCACGTCTCCAAAAGCGACTCACGTCGTAATCCGACCACTGCAAACTCGCCTTCGCTTCGCTGTGACGATCCGGCCTCAGATGTACCATCGGCCCATGACGGACGAGCAACTGCAGAAGGTCGTGGACCGCCTGAGCTCCGGCAATGTGAACAAGCGCCGCGGAGCCGCGCAGACCCTGTCCAAGGCCCAGCAGCCGCCCACGAACACACACGACGCAACCTTGCTTCGGGCACTCAGCGACGACGATCCCCAGGTTCGGACCTGGATTGCCCTCCACCTCGCGGGCCGGAACATTCATCTGGAGAAGGTCATAGCGACACTCCAGCCTCTGTACACCCACTCGAACAGCAAGGTCCGGCTGACCGCCCTGCGAGCGCTTCGGGCGGTGAATCGACACCGTGCACCCGCGCTCGATGAGTTGGTCGCCGCATGCACAGACTCGGACTGGAAGGTGGTCTGCGAGGCAGCAAGTGGACTCGGCGACCTAGGAGCCCAGGCCGGTACCGCGGTGCCCACGCTGATCGACGTCCTGGGCACTGGGCAGCGGGCGCCCAAGCGCAAGGCCGCATTTGCCCTCTCTTCAATCGGTGACGCTCGAGCCATCGCAGCGCTCGCCGACGCCCTCGTCGACACCGACTGCCAGCGCCAGGCCTCGGTGGCACTGGCCGGAATGCAGCTGCCACTCGATTCCATCGTCACGCAGCTGATCGCCGCCCTTGACGTGCCCGCCACCCACGACAATGCATTTCGAGCGCTCGGGCACACCAGCAGCGAGCAGGCCGTCGCCACCGTGCTGCCTTGGCTGCGCAACCCCAACTGCCGAACCGATCCCATGGGTGTGGCCTTTGCAAAGATGCCCGCGTTGAGCGCCAAGCAGCTGGGACTGGCACTCGACTACGCACAGGACCATCGGTCCGAGCTGTCCATGGAGCATGCCCAGGTGCTGTGCGACGTCTTCGTTCGCTCGCTGTGGCCCGAGGCGCTCACATTCGTCGTGGGCTTGCTGGGGGCGCCAAGCCTGGGCATCACCCATGCGGCGTCACAATCGCTCAGCCGGAACGGCGATGCCTGTGCTCCGGCACTGCCTGCCATGACCGCTGTCTTGCGCGGCAGCGAGTCGATTCCGAAGATCCTCGTCATTCGGGTCCTGCGGTCAATGGGGGCCGCTGCAATGCCGGTCCGAAACGCCCTGATCGAGGCGGTGGAACAAGACCCCAGCCTGGCGTACGAGGCCGCGCCGGTTCTTGGCCACGTCGCCGCCGGCTCCGAGCGCGCGGCGACCCTGCTGTGCGCCCTCGCCGAACCCGACTTGCTCGCAGTGGCGCTCGGCGAACCGAGCCGCAACCTGCGCCAAGCCTTGAGTGCACTCGCGGGTGTGGCCGTGGGCTCCCAACGCGTGCTTGCGCTGTGTGAACGGGCCGCGACACTTGACACCACCCACCGCGAGCTGGCGGCGTGGGTGCTGGTCTGCATCAACAATGCAGACCCGCGCAGCTAGCTGGCTCGCCAGACTCCGATCAGCTCGACCTCGTCGCCATATTCGACGTCTAGGACCTTGAGCGTGAACGTCATGACGCCTTCACGGGCACCGGGAAGCACCGCCCCCTCTCCCATAAAGAAGCTGTGGGGGACCTCCATGTGGTCCTCGTACCACAGCGCCTTGGCGCGGCCGCCCTCATGCAGCTCGAGCAACAAGCTGTAGGTGTTGCGGGTGTCTCCAGGCTCGTTGAGCTCGCCCAAGTCATAGCCAATCAACCAGATGACTGTTCCCTCTCCCTTCTCGAGAGCGGGCACCAGATTGGTTGACGGCTGTTCTTGGTGGGCGTTGGCATCGGTGGACAGCACCTTGCCCTCGAACGTCTTGACCTCAGTCAGCACGAGGTTCTGGGTGCTGCTGGCCTTCTTGACCTCGACTTGGGCAATCGAATCGGGCGCAGGGGGCAGCTTGGCCGCATCAGACACGGGGGTCACCATCAACAAGAGGATCAGACGGAGCGTACGCATGAACGCAGCTTAGTTCAGGCGCGACTGTTTGGCCTCGCTGTCATTGCAGCAGCCTAGGCGTCCGAGCGGGCGGCCTTGGGACGCAAGAAGCGGATGACCTTGCCGTCCGTCGTCTTGTTGGTGCCCTTGTCCATGGTCTTGGTCTTCTCGCCTTCAGCGGCGCGTCCGGACTCAGCACCGATGATCGAGAACTTCCAAGTGTCGGTCGACTCGTTGTAGCCGTCCTCGATCTCGACGAAGCTCGACAAGATGGCGTTGTGACTCTGGTCAGAGCCACGGCCGCCGAAGCGCTGCCATGCGTCGCCGGGCTTGGCGTCCTTGACGTCCACTTCTTCGTAGACCGTGGTCTGCTCGTGGGCACGGCCTGCGGTGGAGTAGTGGTTGTTGCCGGTCAGAGCGGGCTTGTAGCCAGCCTGCCAGACGACATCGTTCATAAAGATGGAGCACTTCCAGAAGTCCGACAGCCAGTAGACGGCGTACTCGGTCTGGCCGTTGACCTCTTTGCTGCGGCGCTTGCTGGCGCCGGCCACATCGGGGTTGGGCGTGTAGAACTTGCCGCCCTCGACGCCCTTGGTGCCGTAGGACTCGCCCACGTCACCTGTTGCGCGGTCAGAAGCTGCCTCGTAGACCTTGGCCTCGATGCTGCCCTTGTCGTTCTGCCAGGCCTCGGCGGCCTCTTGCAGGGACTTGTAGTGCATGCGGTACTCGGCAAAGCGCCGCTCTTCCGCCGAAGGGATGTACAGGGTGGTGCCCACCGCCAGCTCGGTGACGCCCTCGTTGAAGGCCGCGAGCTTCTCCTCGGTGGTGCCGAAGTTGCGTGCGATGTCGCGCATGCTGCCGCCGCCTTCCATGTCGGAAGCCGTCAGCTTGTACTGGGTGCCGGGGGCCAGATCGTCGAGCGCGCCGCCATGGGAGCTGCTGTCGCTCTTGGCCTCGTCAGCCGAGATGTAGGTGTCTTCCTCGATCTTGTAGCCGTTGGCCTCGGTCTCGATCTCGGCCACGGCCTCTTCGAGAATGCTGACTTCCTCTTCAGAGGAGGAGCTCTCGAGTTCTTCAGTGACGCGTTCGTTCACTTCAGCGTTCGACGGCTGCACTTCGGTTTCGGTGCTTGTTGTCGATTCGGTCTCGACATCGCTGGAGTTGTCACTGCCAAAGAGGCGTTGCCACCAGCTGCGACCACTACGTGATTGAGGCATTTTGGACTTCCGAGGAGAGAAGGTTGCAATAGATATGGAGCGCACAGAGGAGAGTGCACCCCATCTTACCACCGAATGGTGCTGCGATCCTCCACTGAGCTGCTGGACTAGACCAGTTCTTCGAGCTCGGGCATGAGCGCCACGATGCCGCTGGCACGAAGACCCGCGCCAATTCCCCCCTCAAGCAGATCGCGAGCCTCGTCGGGATGGCCGGTCTGTTCCCTCGATATCGCGAGTGCTGCGCAGAACACACTGCCGGAATTCAGCGCCAACAGTCGCTCGCCCATCTCGCGCGCCTCGATGGCGCCATCTCGGCGCAACACCATCAGAAGTCGCACCCCATCGACCTCGGGCTGAAGCGCGCCCCGGCCGCGTGTCTGCGCCTTGTGCAGGAAGGCCTCGGCCTCGCTCCATCGGCCCTGCAGCGTGCGCACCAGGGCCAAACCACTGCACGCGAATGCGCCGACCTTGCCCTTGTGTGAGCGGGCCGGGAGCTCGTACCAGCGCGCGGCCATCTCTAGGTCACCGTCCCGAAGCGCCAGCAAGCCCAGATTGAGCTGTGCCTGCGCGCGTCCACTCCCTGTGATCCACCAGCCATCGACGATCTTGAGAAACAGGCGGCGGGCCAAGTCCGTGTCGCCCCCCTCGGCAAGCTGAACGGCCTGGCCCACTCGGTGCGACGTGACCAGCGGCCGGGTGAACCACCCCAGCCCCAACAGGACGAATGCGAACGCGCCGCCATAGACCAGCGAGCCCGCGCTGACCGACGCAACCACCACCAGCCCAGCAAGTCCGATTGCAGCAGCGCCCATGGGCACGGCCATCAGGGCAAAGCTCGCGGGCTTGGTCAACCGCCCCTTTCCGTCGACCACCGAGGGTCGACTCGCCGCGGCTTGCCTGTCGATGAGCCAGGCCAGAAATCCAAACACCGCGCCCGCCCCAGCCCCCGAGAGCCCGACGGCAGCAGAGCCCTCCACCTGGCCGACCAGCTGCATGGTGGTGCCCACACTCGTTCCGACAACGGCACCCGCCATGGCCCAAGCCGCCAAAACAGACGACAGGTTGGCGGCCCCAGCGGGGTCTTGTTCGGCTGGAGGGGCGAACGGTTCGGAGCTGGCAGTCATGGGATCGGTCTCCTTCACGGCGACCCCAAACTCAATGGTCCGAGTTGTTCGTGCAGCACATGCGCGTGCCGCGCCAGGTCGCTCTCCAAGACAGACCCCAGATACCCCATCGAGGTTGCGTTCATTGGAGGAGGAAGTGGTGCCGCAGCCACCCAAGCCTGTTGGCGTTCGTAACTTGCGTCGGCCCACGCCACTTTGACTCCCGCCCAGAACGGACCCATCGCGGTCATGGCGATCTGTTCGTCGCGGCCGGCATAGTCGAAGCGCTCGCGGACGTCGTTGTAGATGCCAACCCGAGATCCCACGCTCATGGTGATGGCCCCACCTGACTGCACTTCGCGGCACAAACTGGCGTAGAAAATCCAGCCCTCGATGTCCATCTCGGTGAGCACCAACTTCTGTTCGTCGTCGCGGCCCCACACCGCGACGTGTTGGTCGAGGGTGCTGTGGACCGCGCCGTCGAAGACCGCAGCATCGCCGTACAGGGTGTTCCACAACAGGGTGCTGCGCTTCTCGGCTGCCTGCAGTCCGCGCGCGACCTTGAGATCCTTCACAACGGCGTCCGCCCGATCGAGTCTGCGGGCGGTCTGTGCTGGGTCTGCCTTGAAGCTCGCAGCCAAGCCCCGCTGCAGACCTTCGGCCATGCCACGGGTCACCGGTCGGCCGGCAAGCAGCTCGACGTAGTCCTCGGCCCGCTGCACGTCGCCGCAGGTGAGGGTCTTGGAATCTGCTTGGGCCACTGCCACGCCCGGGTCCGTGCACTCCACGGTGCCGCTGCCACAGCCGAGCAGCGCCAGCATGAGCACCAGAATCAGACGGACTCGCCGGAGCCCAACACCCAATACGGAGAGCCCGACAGCTGCTGCTTGAGCTGCGTGACCTCGTTTGGCTGCAGCTCCATCATGCGGGGCTGACCGGAGTAGGGGTCGGCCTGGGTCAGGAACCAGCGCTCGCCGACCTTGGTCTTGTGCACCCGAATGCCTCGGGGATCGTCGTAGAGCAACACGAGGTCGGACGCCTTGAGTTGGCCATCGTCGGCCTCTTCGGGTTCGGGTTCGGGCTCGGGCTCGGGCTCGGGCTGGAGGTCCTCGATGACCTCGTCGACCTCCCAGCGGACCTCGAGAGGCAGCGACTTTTTGGCCTCGATCAGGTGGTCCTCGACGGCTACGCGGTCATTGATCGCCACACAGGCAGCCAACAGCTCAGCCTTGATGTCGTCGCGCGCCTTCCAGTCGGCATCCTTGAGTCGGAGCAAGATGGCGTCGAGTGATTCGAGGGCGGCGGTCGCGGCCATGGGGGGTTCTCCGTGGGCGGCACCGTGTAATCCACCCGGACCAAGCTCGCCGCTCCTTGTTCGCTGCGGTGCTACGCTCGCGGCCCATGTCCTTCCTCGACCAGTTCTCC
>CAYYHT010000396.1:0-7433 GCA_964471355.1 uncultured Enterobacteriaceae bacterium | reverse complement strand
GCCCCAGTGGCGCCTATACGTGTACAGGAGGCACCGGCAGCAGCGGGTCCTCGACCGTTCAGCTGGACATTCACTGGCCCGCGGGCATCTGCGACCGGGCCGAGTTCGCCGACATCGTCTACCTGCAAGGCACCTGCGTGAATGTGCTGGGTGGGAGCTACAGCGGTGACGCGGACTCGTGCTGCTCGGGGACCACCAGCCCGGCTCCAGGCGGCACGACCTGTCAGTGAGGGCCTAGCGCTAGCGCGGCACCGGCACGATGGTGTGCTCGAGCAGCCGACCCTGGTCGTCGAACACACCGGTGAAATAGTCCAGGTCGTCCTCGCCCATGAACACGACCTTCATGAAGCCGTTCGGGTCGAACTCGAGCAATGTGGCGGTGTGGGGCGCTTCGCTCCACGGGAACTGGTGCCCATAGGTGTCGGGTTGGCTCAGCAAGATGGCGCCGATCGGGTTGCCGTCGCTGCCGGTGGCTCCGCACATGATGTCCCAAAGGTTCTCGCCCACACCCTCGGGCTCGACGCGCGCCACCGCCGGCATGTGGTGGTCGCCACTCAGGAACATGACTCCAGGAATGGTGGCTGCCAGCTCGACCAGCTGTTGGCGCTGCCGGGGGTAGCCCTCCCAGCGGTCGCGAATCAGCTCCTCGGCCGCGTCGAACAGCGGAGGCATGTTGGCGATGGGCACGCTGTTCAAGATGCACTTCCACCGGCAGGGTGAGCTCTTGAGTCCCTCTTCGAGCCACGCCAGCTGCTCGGGCGACAGGTACTCCCCTGCTGCGTAGTCACGCTCTCCGCGCGAATCGAGCACGAAGATCTCGAGGGTGTCACCAAAGCGATTGCTGCGCCATATGCGGTCGGGATGGTCTGCTGACCGGCGTCGAGGGGTGTGCTCGAAGAAGGCCTGGGTGCCGTTCGCGAACAGATCGGGGGCGACCGTCGACCCCTCGAAGTTGTTGGTCACCTCGTGGTCGTCCCACGTGAAGATGTGCCCCCCCTGCGAAAAGAACTCGCGGAACTCGGGCGTCGAGAAGCTGCGGTTCCAGGTCTGGCGGTACTCGTTGATGGTGCGGTCGTAGGTGTAGACCGTGTCGCCAGCCCACATGATGACGTCGACCGGCCCTCGGGCCAGCGCCAGAGGCATCACGGGAAAGGTGCCGGCACCCTTGTATTTGCTGCACGAAGTGACCAGCACGCGCATGACACCCATCGAGCCCGCCGCGGGGGCTGTGCGCGTGACCGAGACCTGTGAGCCCGCGTCGGCGTCGTCGACAAAGGCGAACGCCACCGGGCAGTCTGCCGGCAGGTCGGTCAGGTCATGGTGCACGATGCCGGCCTCTGCGACTGTGACCGGCACCGGCTCGGCATCGACCCAGGCCCCGTCGGTGAACAGGGCGTAGTGTAGGTACAGGCTGCCTGTGCCCTGGTACTTGGTCCACAGCATGACCGAGCTGTCGGTCGGGTCACCGCCCATGGCTCCGTTGGGAAACAGGGTCAGGTCCTCGGTTCCCGGTGCTGCCCAGTCTGTGTTCGGGTCGGCGGTTCGGCCGGGGGCTGCGTCCCACTCGCCAGGGCCGCATCCGGCCAGTGCGGCGCCCGCGCCCAGGGCTCCGAGCAGCTCGCGACGGCTGGGCTTCACTGTGCCTCCAACGCCGCCACACAGCGATCGATGCGGGCCAGGACTTCGTCTTTGGAGAGGAAGGCCAGCGTCTCCCAGATGCCGGGTGTGACGCCAGCTCCCGACAGGGCGACCCGCAGCGGCTGCGCGACCTTGCCCAGCCCCAGCTCGTTCTCGGCGGCCCAGGCGTTGAGCACCGTCTCGATTCCGTTCGCTGACCAGTCGTCGATGTGGGCCAGCACGCCGCGCATGACCCCAAGGCGTTCGAGGCCGCCACCCTTGAGGATGTGCTTCTTGACGGCCTTGGGGGCGTATTCGGTCGGCGCCTCAAAGAAAAAGGCAGCGCTGCGGTCCAGCTCGGCCAGCGTATTCATGCGCTCGCGGTACATGCGAATCAGCGCCCGTCGCTGGTCGTCGTCGCACCCGGCGAGCACAGAATCCGTCACCTCGAGCCGGGACTCGATGGCCTGCAGCAGCCGATCTTCGGTCGACCGACGGATGTACTCGCCGTTCATCCAGGTGAGCTTCTGCACGTCGAACTTGGCCGACGTCTTGCCCACGCGAGCCAGCGTGAAGACCTCGCTCATCTCGTCGATGGTCATGAACTCGCGGTCGTCTCCGGGACTCCAGCCCAGCAGCGCCAGGAAGTTGTTCAGGGCTTCGGGCAGGTAGCCTCCGATGCGGAAGTCCATGACTTCGATCATAGGCAGGTCGATGCCCGTGAACGCGGCGAGCTTCTCGGCCAGGGGAACGCTGTCCGACTTCTTCTTCATGAAGCGCTTGAGCTCGTCCGCTTCGATTCCGATGCCCTGGGCAAGCGCGCTGTAGTCGCCCTTGGCAGCGCCGTTCTGAGCACCCCAGTTGCGACCCGCTTCCCGGGCGGCCTTGGCCTTGTCGCGCTTGGACATCTTGGGGCCGGCCATGTTGTTGATGGTGGGCAGGTGGCCAAAGGTCGGAGGTGTGAAGCCGAGTGCCTCGATGACGCCCATGTGCTTGTGGGTGTTGAGCAGGTGCTCTTGACCACGCATGACATGGGTGATGCCCATCAGCGAGTCGTCGACGACCACAGCGAAGTGGTAGGTCGGAAATCCGTCGGTCTTGAGGATGACGATGTCTTCGATCTCTTCAGAGGTCTGGGTGACCGGACCCAGGATCTCGTCGATGACCGTGACGCTGCGGTCTGGTGCGGCAAAGCGCAGGACGGGCACGCGACCCTCGGCCTCGAAACGGGCGAGGTCAGCGTCGGAGTAGGGCACGCGCTTGTAGCGGAAGGTTCGCTTGGCTGCGGTCGCCGCGGCGCGCATGGCCCCCAGCTCTTCGCGGGTCTCATAGGCCTTGTAGGCGTCGCCCGATTCGAGCAGCTTGTTGGCATAGGAGCGGTACAGGTCCAGGCGCTGGCTCTGCAGGTACGGTCCCTTGTCGCCGCCGACCTCGGGACCCTCGTCCCACAGCAGCCCCAGCCAGCGGAGGTCCCGCAAGATGCTCTGCCGAGATTCCTCGGTCGAGCGGGCCTGGTCGGTGTCTTCGATCCTCAACAAGTAGGAGCCGCCCTGGTTGCGTGCGAACAGCAGGCAGTACAGGGCGGTGCGGGCGCCACCCACGTGCAGGGAGCCGGTGGGGGAGGGGGCAAAGCGAGTGCGGACGGTCATGGCATCTCCGGACCGCCCGCTATCGCGTCTGCGTTGGCCCTGCCTTCAGTCGAAGATCCAGCCGAACAGGTTGCTGAAGATGCCGCCGCCGCCGCCTTCATCCCAGTCATCCCAGCCGGTGTCGCCGCCACCGCCGCTGGTGCCCGGCTCTTCGGTCCACTCGTTGGCCGCTTCGAGCGCGGTCCGCAGGTTGTCGATGAACAGCCCCACGTACTGCAGGTCGTCCTCGATATCCGAGTCCTCGTGCTCGTCGAGCCACGACTGCACGTTGATGCGCAGGGGAATCAGCACCCCCAAGCCGGCTTCGAAGTCACCCTCGAGTGCGGCTTCGGCCGCCAGGGTGAAGCCCGCCAGGATGTTCAACGCGACAAAGGCCTTCTCGACCTGGTCGTCCTCGAAGTAGCCATCCGCGGGGCTGACCGGCGCATCAAACGGCGTGGTGATGGACACCGTCTGCTCGATCAGGTCGCCCGTTGCAGGCTCTTGGTAGGTCAGCGTCAGGTCGCCGACTTCGCCGTCGGTGGTGGTGAAGCCGGGTCGCAGCTCGACGAGAATGGCCCCGCCGCCGCCTCGTCGTCCGCCCTCGTTGTCGCTCACGCTGGTGCGGTGGGCGATCTGCAGGGTAGGAATCTCGATGGTGGCGCTGTCGGTGGTCGTCTCGACCTGCTTGGTGCCGTACACACCGGCCACACTCCACGCGTCCCCGGCGTCCAGCTGGATGGAGACATCTTGGGCCAGCGGCACCAAGAAGTAGCTGACCTCTTCGATGAACACCTCTTCGACCGCGTTGGGGTTCTCGAGGTAGTAGAAGGAGCCTGCGCCGGCTTCGGCCAGGTCGCGCATCAGGTCCACGTCGAAGGACGTGCCCATGCCGATGGTCGTCATCGGGTAGCCGAAGCGCGCATAGGTCTCGGTCAGCGTCAGCATCGCGTCGGGGGACTGGATGCCCGCCGAGGCTTGGCCGTCAGAGAGCAAGATGACGCGGTTCTGGAAGCCGGGGTCGGCGTGCGCATACACAGCGTCGTAGCCGGCCTCGATGCCCGCATAGATGTTCGTGGCACCCCCTGGCGCCAGGGCGTTGATGGCCATGATGAGCTCGGGGTCATCCTTGCCGACGAACTCGGCCAGCACTTCCGAGTCGTTGCTGAAGCGCACCAGGGTGATGCGGTCCTCGTCGGTCAGCTGGGTACGCATCAGGTCCAGGCCGTCGCGCACATAGTCGAGGGAGCCACCGTCCATCGAACCACTGGTGTCGACCACAATCGCCATGTTCAGCGGTGGACGCTCAAGCTCGGCGGGGTCGATGGGCGTGTTCATGCCAAGCAGGGCGATGGTGCAGTCCGAGCCACTGATCATGTTGCCCAGGGTGCCAAAGCGCCCGTGGATGCACACATCCTCGCCACAGTCGGCAGCGGGCAGCTCGATCTTGTGCTCGTTCATGAAGCCGACGTCGTCGAGGGTATTGGGACCGGGCAGGTTGCCGTCTTCGAGGATCTGACGGAACTGTCCGAAGTCTTGGGCGCCACCTTGGCCAACGCCGAGCGAGCCGCCGCCCTGGCCGCTAGCCGTATCGGCGATGTCGCTGGCGTACATGCCTTCTTCGCCGCGGCAGCCGGTGAGCGCGACCAAAATCAGTAGTGTGGAGGTCCACCGTAAGGACCTCGAGGGCGTGGGGTTCATTGCGTCTCCCCGCCCGTGCCTATTTTGGTTGTACCCAACGCCGTTGCTGGCCGCTACGGATTTTCGAGCACCCACATGCCCAGACCGTCGGCGCCATCGCCGTAGATGACCTGCAGCTCGGCGTCTGCGGCGGGCCAGAGCACTGAAAAGTCAGTCGGAAGCTCGTCGATCGTGACGTCCCGAGCCTGATCCATCGACTCCCAGTCGCCGAGATCGAGTGTGTTGACGTCCCCGGTGCGGCCCCCCGATGCGTACAGCACCTTCAGGGAATCGCCCTCGCGGAAGTACAGCTTGTAGTTGGCCAAGCCCGTGTGGACCGGCGAGGGATCCGCCATTGCGGGAAAGTGGATGGGACAAGCGGCGTCGCCCTCGGCGGTCCATGTCTCGCCGTCATAGGTCGCGATGCCTGTGCCCTGCTCGCCGCCGCACAGCACCTCGAAGGTCATCGAGGTGCCCGCAGCCTGGTCCCACAGCCAGTTCGATTGCTGCCGCCACATCACGCGGCCTTGGTGCAAGTGGGCGCCGTCGGCTTGCAGGATGGGGGTCGCGGGACACGCACCATCGGCTTCGTAGTGACCGGGCAGATCGCAGACTGTGCGCGTTCCCGTGTGAAAGTCCTGGCCGGCCAGCAGGTCGCCCGAGTCCATCGAGAACAGCGGGCCGCCACCGTCAGCAATCAGTCGGACCGTGCTCGTGGCCGCCAGCGGCACCGCCGAGACCGTTCCGATCTCCGAGAACAGGTCCGCGGGCGTGTTCGGGTCCAGCAGTCCCGCGTCGGGTACTGGCACCAAGCCGACCACGCTGCTCGCATCGCGGCTCACGGAGCCAGTCGACAGGGCCGTGCGCAGTCCAGAGCCCCAGGTGCTGCCGGGACCCGGGTCGTAGTAGAGCACCAACTTTCCAGCCAGCTCCGGCCCGGCCTCCTCGCCATAGACCATGGCATAGGGCTGGCGGGCGTTGGGCTCGTCCGGAATGACCGCCCCCTCGTGCTTCACCCAGCGCTCGGCTTCGGTCACCACGTCGATGGTGATGGGTCCGCTGCGCTTGTCACAGGCGCTGTCGCGGCAGGCATACAGGTCGATGGTGTAGCGTGTACCCGACTTCAGCCCGTCGAAGTCGCGGTCGACGGCAAAGGCGGCGCTGGAGTCGGTGAGGTTGTCCCCCCCCGCATGGTCGGTCAGCTCCCACTCGTAGCGATTCGGGGTGAAGCCCGGGGCGTCCCAGACCAGCTGGACCGTCGATGACGACGAGGCCAGCACGGCCATGCCTCCCCAGGGTCCAGAGCCGCACGCAGTGAGTAGCAACAAGAGCATGGGGAATCTTACATGCAAGGAGCGGCGAGCTTCGTGCAAGGAGCGGCGAGCTTCGTCTCGCCGCAAGGAGCGGCGAGCTTCGTCTCGCCGCAAGGAGGGGCGAGCTTCGCCTCGCCGCAAGGAGCGGCGAGCTTCGTCTCGCCGAGGGTGATGGGCGAGACGAAGCTCGCCCCTCCTTGCCTAGCCCTTCATGGCGTTCAGTACATCGCGTCCATTGAGCAGGATGTAGTTGAACTTCTTGTCCTCGTTCTGGTCCAGCAGATCACCGGCCTCGGCGATGTTCAGGCGTCCCTCGTCGTTGGTGCCGGCGATGGTCTGGCAGCCCGCAGACCACGCTCCCACCTTGCTGTTCTCGTCTTTGGCCCCGCGGTGAATCAGGTAGGCCTTGTTGCCGTCCTCGGACCGGGTGGTGTCGAATTGGTCGTCCTGATCGGTGTCGACGTTGATGTCCAGGTCGCTCGCACCCTTGTCGGTCATGCGCCAGTAGTCGCCGCCGCCGGCCCAGTAGCTGTCGCCAGCCCCCTGCTTGCTGTACTCGTAGGTGCCTTCGTCGACCTGCCAGTTCTCGTCGCCGCCCCACCACGAGGGGCCTCCGCTGCCGAACTGGGCGTCCAGATCCTTGAACTGCCCAGGGTCGACCGAGCCGGGGTACTCCTTGAGCACCGCCTTGCCGTCGGTGTCCCAGCCGATCACGATCATGCTGTCGTCGTTGACGCCGGGCACGTTGCTGTACACGCCGTCGGTCAGCCCCTTTGCGGTCAGACCGCGAATGCCAATCAGGTTGTAGCTGCCGGGCTTTCCGCCCAGGTCGCCGGCCTTGCCCAGGCGCTCGAGCACCCCCAGATAGAACGCGTGCTTGGCAGCCTCGGAGCCCGTGACGCCCGGGTAGGCCATCGCCAAGTCCTCCTCGCCACTCCATCCGAGCGCATCGAGCAGGGCCTGGATTCCGCCGTCTTCGTCTTGGCTCTGTTCCGCAGGAGATTCCTCGGGGCCTGCGAGTGCCGTGTCGAGTGCGGCATCGGACTGTGAGCCGGCGCTGTTGCCCGGCATGATCAGGGTCTGGCCCACGCTGATCAGGTTGGGGTTGGAGATGCCGTTCGCTTGGGCGATCTCCATGTACCGCCCGGGGTCACCAAGTTGCGCACCGGCGATCTTGGACAGCGTATCGCCGCCC
>CAYYHT010000395.1:0-7439 GCA_964471355.1 uncultured Enterobacteriaceae bacterium | reverse complement strand
CTCCAGGCCCGCGTTGCCGTGTTCAATCGACAGGGGTGCATTCACCTCCAAGATGTGGCGCACCCCGAGCTTATTGGCGGCTCGGGCCCCGGCGTCGCACCACAGGCTGTACCGCTCCCAGATGATGTCCGGCGCAAAATCGTCGAGTGCGAGCTTGACCAGGTGGCGGCCCAAGGCTGTCTCGTGGTGCAGGCCCGGCCATCGCAGTCTCGGCGGCCGCGCTGCGGTGATCGCTGTTGCCGAGACCAGGTCGTCGACAGTGCCCCGGTGATCGGACAAATAGGGCACGGCGATGCGCACGTTCTGACCCGCCGCGATCAGGGTCTTGGCCACGCCGCGCAAGTGCGATGAGCTGCCAGATGGACCGTACAAAGGGATCCCTCGGTCACCCGAGAGAAGCAGCACATTCAGTGGACCTTTCACGGGCGCTGTCATTGAGATACACCGGCCGACTCTGTGGAGTGCGACATGAAGTTCGACACCAAGTGTGTGCGTGCTGGAATCAGCCCTGACCCAACCACTGGCGCGATTGTACCGCCGATTTATCAGACGGCGACCTATGTGTTGCCCGAGGTCGGCCGCGACAAGGGCTTTGACTACACCCGCAGCAGCAATCCGACGCGCCAGACCCTCGAAGACGCCCTCGCAGGCATCGAAGGCGGCAAGCACTGTGCGCTGTTCTCCAGCGGCATGAGCGCCGTGGATGCCATCTTCCGCACCTTCGACTCCGGCACCCACATCGTGTCGAGCGACGACGTGTACGGGGGCGTCAGCCGTCTGTTCAACACGATTCTGTCCCGTCACGGCTTCGAGTTCACCTACGTGAACAGCAGCAATCCCGACGAGGTGGCCGCGGCCATTCGCCCCAACACCAAGATGGTGTGGATCGAGACCCCGACCAATCCGTTGCTCAAGGTCACCGATGTCCGGGCTGTCGCCAAGATCGCCCACGACAACGGCATTCCGCTGGGTGTCGACAGCACGTTCTCGACTCCAGCGCTGCTGCGTCCGCTCGAGTGGGGTGCCGACATCGTCATGCACAGCACCACCAAGTACCTGTCGGGTCACAACCAGATCATCGGCGGCTGTGCCATCACCAACGACGACGAGTGGCAGGGCAAGATGCGCTACCAGCAGAAGTCGATTGGTGCGGTCCCCAGCCCGTTTGATTGCTGGCTCACCTTGATGGGCCTCAAGACGCTGTCGCTGCGCATGAGCCGCCACTGCGAAAACGCCATGAAGGTCGCGACCTTCCTCGACCAGCACGCCAAGGTGGCACGAGTCAGCTACCCCGGCTTGCCGAATGACCCAGGCCATGCTGTCGCCAAAGAGCAGATGTCCGATTTCGGCGGCATGATCAGCTTCGAGCTCGCCGGCGGCGTCGATGCCGGCCGCGACCTGATGAACAGCGTCAAGCTCTGTGCATTGGCCGAGAGCCTGGGTGCAGTCGAGACGATGATCACGCACCCCGCCACGATGACGCACGCCGACGTGCCCCGCGAGGACCGCTTGGCCCGTGGACTTGGCGATGGCTTGGTTCGGTTGTCCGTGGGCATCGAAGACGCCGCTGACATCATCGCCGACCTGGAACAGGCCCTCGGCTAGCGCCCGCCTATTGGGTCAGGAATGAACCGCCGCTCGGGGTCAGGCCCTCGACGGTGTAGCTGACCGTGTAGCTGCCAGCGGCAAGGGGACCGGCGTTGTATCCCTGAAGTGCTGTCGTGCTGCCCGCCGGGAACTCGAAGGTGCTCAGTGCGTCGCCGCATGCGGCACTGTCGCTGAAGACCACGACGCCGGCCGCGTCGGTGATGGCCGCCGCGAGCACCAAACACGTGCTGGTCGTGTCGTGGGTGATGTCGTTGCCACACGGATTCTCAATCACCAGGGTCGTGCGGATGTCTTCGGTGGCCGAGCACGTTGTGCATGCGCCGCTGGCCGTCCGCGCACCTTGCTGCACGAGCAGGTCTGTGGACGAACAGCTCATGTCTGTGTCTGTGTCTGTGTCGGTATCCGCGTCGACATCGGTGTCCGCGTCGGCGTCGGTGTCCGCGTCGACGTCGGTGTCGACGTCTGCATCGAAGCCCGTTTCCCAAGTGTCAAAGCCCGGAGGCCGGTCGGGTTCGCCTGGGGAGACGACGACCGATCCAGGCCCGCTTGTGTAGTAGCAAGCAGACGACAGGCCCAAGACCAGTGCGGTGGCGACGATTCGCATGTTCCTCCCAGCCGTACCCGGCCTCAATGTAGCTGGCCGGGCTCAACTCGCAAGTTCGGACTTGCGGGATTGATCCCGCGGAACCCGTCTTGTAGCGTGCCCCCTTTGCTAGGAGTTTTGGGATGAGCAACTTGCTTAGTTTGTTGACGATGGGTGCGGTGCACTACCTCGTGGTCCGCCAGGGCGAGGTGCGTGTCATCGAGAAGCGCGGCAAGTTCGCCCGCGTCGCCGAGCCTGGGTTTCAGTTCATCTGGACCCTGTGGGGAACAGGCGAGTCGGTGGGCCGCTTCACGATCAGCACCATCTTGCGCGACGAGAGCGGTCGGTCCCGGGTCCGCCCGCGATCAAACGTCGAGATCATCTCGACCCGAACTCAGGTTGATGACTACCCATCGGAGTCAGTCATCACCCGCGACAACGCGACGGTCAGCATCGACGCGGTTGTGTACTACCGCATCTTTGACCCGCAAAAGGCCGTGTACGAAGTGCAGGACTACGTCGCCGCACTTCAGAAGCTGGTTCAATCCGCCCTGCGAGACGAGTGTGGCAAGTACGAGCTCGACCAGCTGCTGGTGAGTCGTGACCAGATCAACACCGCGCTGCGCATCAGCCTCGACGAGGCCACAGACCCGTGGGGGCTCAAGGTCGACCGCGTCGAGATCAAGGACATCGATCTGGGCGAGTTCGGAGCCATTCTGGCCGAACAGCGTGCGGCCGAGACCAAGCGCCGCACCGACATCACCGAGGCCGAGGGCCGCAAGCGCGCCGCCGTGCTGACCTCAGAGGGCAACAAAGAGTCGGCCATTCTCGATGCGACCGGCGAGTCCGAGTCATTGATCTTGCGTGCTGAGGCCCAAAAGAAGGCCACCATTCTCGCCGCAGAGGCTCAGGCCGAGTCCATGCTCAAGGTCAAGGAGGCCGAAGCCAAGGGCTACCACTTGCTCAAGCAAGTCTTCGATGGGTCGCGTGCTTCGCAGAGCATCCTGCACGTGATGGAGCTGCAGAAGGCTGGCGAGATCAGCAGTCAAATGGCCAGCGGACAGGCGACCAAGATCTATTTGCCGGCGGACATCTCGAATCTGTTCGGTCTCGTCGACCGCATGGCGCCGCAAACTCCGCCTTCAAGCTAGCTGCATTCAAGGAGGGGCGAGCTTCGCCTCGCCCGTTTCGGTCGATCGGCGAGACAAAGCTCGCCTTCTCCTTGCTGACGGGTCAGCCATTCAGGAGATTAAAAGCCGCTTGGATCGCGTTCTGTCCGCTGGATTGCAGGGCGCGCTCGAGCGGCTCGTCGCCTCCTCCTTTCATGAAGCGGTCCAAGCGGATCTTTAGGTCGTCGCTCAGGGGCTTGACGGCCAGCTCATCGATGAGAGTCGTGTCCGGCGCGATGAGCGCCTCGACGGCCTCTTGTGGGGCTGGAACGGGGGAGCTCTCTTTGACCACCAGGCGGCTACTGACTTGGACTCCGTGCTTGCGCATGCGCGCCAATCGCCGCTGTGCGATGACGTCCCATGAATAGCTGTTGAGCACATGGCGTTTTTCGAGCCAGCCCCGTCGCGCCGTCCAGACGCCAAAGTCCAGCTTGGTCATCTGCCAGGCGGCGTGGGCATCTGAGTTCACCACCACCGGAACGCCGTACTCGCGGCACTGACGGGCGGCGATGTCGTCGAGGTCCAAGCGTGCGGGGTTTCCGTTGACCTCCATCGCGACATCGAGCCGGCGGGCGGCCTTGAGCACTCGGTCCATGTCCAGTTTGTAGCCGGGTCTGCTGCCGATCTTTCGACCCGTCGGGTGCCCAATGCAGTCGACAAGCCCTGTCTCCATTGCGCGCACGACTCGCTCGGTCATCTCGCGAATGGGGAAGTGGAAATCGCTGTGAACACTGGCCACGACCCAGTCGAGCTTGGACAAGATTCGCGCGTCAAAGTCCAGGCGGCCGTCCGGAAGAATGTCGACCTCGATGCCCGCCAGCACCCGAATGCCCTCGATCTCGGCGTCGACCTGATGGATGTGGTCGATGTGCTTGAGCAGACGCGCTTCGTCCAGGCCGTTGGCCACCGTGGTGGTCTTGCTGTGCTCGGTGATCGAGATGTATTCGTAGCCCAGCTGTTTGCCCTGCTCGGCCATCTCCCGCACGCTGTCTTTTCCGTCCGAGGCGGTGGTGTGCATGTGCAAGTCGCCCCGCAGATCGGACTTTTCGAGCAGCACCGGCAGCTCACCGCGGGCGGCCGCTTCGATCTCGCCCACGTTCTCGCGCAGCTCTGGGGGAATCCAAGGCAGGCCGACTGCCGCGAACACCTCTTCTTCGGTGGGGCAGGGATTGATCAGCTCGCGGGTGTCATAGACCGAGACGCCGTGGTCGCTGATGCGGATGCCATTGCGCTTGGCGCGGGCGCGAATGGCAATGTTGTGCAGCTTGGAGCCGGTGAAGTAGTGCATGCCGGCCCCCCAGTTGTGCAGGGGGATGACACGCAGATCGACCTGCTGTCTGTTCTGTAGGCGGACTTGGCAGCGCCCGGTCCCATGGATCAACACCTCGGCGACTTGGGGCAGCCGCACGAACTCACCGGCGATGACGTCGCGGCTGTCGGCGGCGACCAGGATGTCTAGATCGCCAATGGTGGCCTTTCGACGACGGGCCGACCCCATGACCGCCGCCTTGTGGCACTCGGGCAGCTCGCGCAGCAACGCCGCGATCTCCTCTCCAGAACGCAGCGCCTTCCACAGAGGCAGGCGACCGGTCCGTTTTCGCCATGCCGCGACCCCGCGAATGATGGTGTCGATGCGGTCGAAGCCAAAGCGGGGGAGGGTAGCGAGTCGACCGCTGCGAGCTGCCTGGTCGAGCTGATCGACGGTGCCAATGCGCAGGTGGCTCCATAGCAGTCGGGCGGTCTTTGGTCCCACACCCTTCACTTCGAGAATCTCGCGAAGACCGCTGGGAAGCTGGGATTTTAGTCGTGCATGGTCGTCACAGGTGCCGCTGCGCAAGATCTGCTTCACGCGGACCAGAGTGCCCTCTCCGACGCCCCATTTCTTGTCCAGGCGGTTGAAGCGAATCATGGTGTGAGCTGGCTCTGGAAGCGTCTCTAAGATGCGGCCAGAGCGCCGGAACGCACGGATTCGGTACTTGTCGCCGCCCTGGATTTCCAACAGGTCGGCCATCTCGTTGAAGACGGCCGCAATCTCGGCATTGGTGACCGGGCTCACTGTTCGATGGTGACCTTGAAGCGGCCACTGCGGCGGTAGGGCTTGGGCTTGTTTTCTTTGACCTGGGTGGCCTCAACACCGAAGGCTTCGAGCGCGCTCGGCCCAGAGTCTTCCTCGTCGTCGTCGTTGCCAATCCTGGATTCACCACCGACGCGAAAGCCCGTCACCATGCCATCGGTGCCTTTGGTCTTGCGCCTGCTGCTGCCGGACCAGATGAGCTCCTGAGAGCCGTCTTTCTTCTTGGACACGGTGTGGCCTCCAGCTCCATTCTAGCAGGGCGATGAAAAACTCGCTCCGCTCGCCTTTCAGCGCCCTGCACCTCCATATTTCGGCACCGCTGCCCAGATCCCGGACGACTCGGGACACCGCTCTCGTCGATTGACAAACCGTCATTGCAGGCCAACTTTCACGCAATCACCGAGACCGGGACCCGAGTCGTCCGGGGCAGCGGCCGCCTTGGCGCAGCCCGCATCAAAAGACCCTTCGGGCCTTTTTCAACGGCCTGCTAGCCCGACTGATCCGTTGGACGAAGATCGCCGTAGTTCCGGGCATGAGTTTGCTCCTCTTGATGTTCTTGGGCTGTGTGCCCGGCAAGTGCCACTCGATGAATGCCCTTGCCGGCGACGCTCACTCGTTGGCCATCGGTGACAGCCTGCTGGCGTGGAACAGCGGCCAGTGCCAGTCCGTGACCGATCATGCGGGCCTTGAGCTGGGGGTGCCCATCGAGAATGTCGCGATCAACGGCACCCGCTTGCTGGGTGGCGAGGGGGCGATTCCTGACCAGTACTGGGACGACGGCTGGGACGTGGTCTATGTCGATGGAGGAGCCAACGACCTGAACGGACGCTGCTTCAGTGGCGAGGGCACGCTCGACCGACTGGTCAGCGAGGATGGGAACAGCGGAGCCATGCCCGAGCTGGTGGACCGCATTCGCAGCGACGGCGCGGAGGTTGTGGTCATCGACTACTACCGCGTGTCGGACAGGGCCTGGTACGGGTTCGGGGACTGCGTCGAGATCTTTGATCGACTGTCGATTCGCTACCAGACGATGGTCGAGCAGCGACAGGGCGTTCGTTTCGTCGACCTGGGCGATGTGATCAATCCCGAGGACACCCCCCAGGCCTATGCGTACGACAACCTGCATCCGGGTCCAAAGGGTGCCCAGCTGGCGGGAGCCCATGTGGCCCAGGCGATGGACTAGCCTGGCTAGGGGGTCTGAACCCAAGCTGGAATGGGTACGTCACAGCCGCCGGCAATGCCGACTTGGTTCTGGCAGTTGTCGCCCCAGCCCCACAGGGTGCCGTCGTCCCGCAAGGCGATGGTGTGGCTCTGGGTTCCGCTGAAGGACACGATGCCAGTCAGCTGCTGCAGGCAGACCCGGGATGTGGTGTCGAACTCGGTGCAAACGGGGGTCATCACGAGCACATCGACTTGCTCGCCGGTGCCTAGGTTTCCATCTCGGTCGTCTCCCCATGCCCAGACGGTGCCGTCGGACTTGGTGCCGAAGCTGCGCCAAGTGCCCGTTCCCATCGTTGTCCAGGTGTCGGTGCCCAGCTGGACGGGGGAGTAGACATCTTCGCAGGGGTCACAGTCGTCGCCGAGCTGCCCATCGCTGCTGTCGCCCCAGCCCCACAGACTGCCGTCGTTCTTGAGGCCCAGGCTGTGGTCCCAGCCGGTGGCCATGTCGGCCCAGTCGTTGTCGCTGCCGACCTGCACAGCGTTGTCGGAGTCCTCTCCGAGGCCGTCGCCCAGCTCGCCATTGCTGCCGTCGCCAAACGCCCAGAGTGTGCCGTCGTCCTTGAGCGCCATGCTGTGCTCCCAGCCGGTTGCTGCGTCGGCCCAGTCCAAGCCCACAGTCGAGGCGTCTGCATCAAAGACTGGCCGTGGATACAGAATGTTGGCTCCGTCGCCAAAGCCGAGCTCGCCGCGCACTCCGCGTCCCCAGGCCCATAGTGAACCATCGGTCTTGGTGGCCAAGAAATGCTCGTCGCCGGCCCAGACCGCCGTCCAGTCCGTGTCGGGG
>CAYYHT010000394.1:0-7440 GCA_964471355.1 uncultured Enterobacteriaceae bacterium | reverse complement strand
CGTGTCCGTGTCCGTGTCCGTATCGGTGTCCGTCTCGGGATCATTGGTGTCGAGCGGCTCGGGACACGCCGTCAGAGTCAAAAATAGGGCGGTCAACAGGCAAAGACTACGCGACTGCATGGGCGGGATCTCCTCGAAGGACCGCACGGTATCTTGGTTGCAGCCGACCCGCTACGCTTCGAAGCCGGGCTTGCCTACCAACAGTCTTCGATGTGGGTCGTGTTTGGCGTCACGGTGTTGGTCGCAGTGACGATCTTCGTGGGCCACGCAATCTTGGATACTTCCCAGACATCACCGGCCTTGGTCAGGGACCGCGACCACGCGTTCGTCTCGACCCCGTCGAGGAAGAGCTTCACCGTCGCCACTGTGGGTGGGCAGCCCCCGATGCACTCCATCGGAGCTCCGTAGGTACCGAAGTACTGCACGGCGATTCGGTAGTCGCCATCCGACGGAGCCTGGATGGCCGTGGTCTCGGGTCCGTAGCCATCTTGTTCATCGTGCAGAAGCTTGGGATTGTCGAGCTCGCCCGTCAGCCCCCATTCTGGAGCCCGATTGCAGAAGTTGCAGTCGAGGTTGGCGTCCCAAAGAGGCGCGGGATCCTCGATGATGTGCAAGTCGAGGTCGGTGCCCGCGGTGTTCCAAGTCAGCTCGACATAGAAGCCGTCGATCGGCCGGGCTTCGACAGTCATCTGATCGGGGGAGCTGTCCCACTTGCCATCGTTGTTCTGGACTGTGAGCTCGCAGACGTAGCTGCCCGCGACGTCAGGCTCGAGCACGGGCCGGGCACTGTTGCCCGGAAAGATCACCGCGTGCGACTCAGCGGGCTTCTGGGTCAGCGTCCACTGGTAGTCGACAATGGTGCCGCCACCTGGGTCGTAGCTGAACTGTCCATCGAGCTGCGCAAAACTCAGCGGGGCGACGAGTTGGTCGTCTCCTGCGACGGCTACCGGTTCGCCGGGAACGCCGACCGGGTCGGTGTCATCGGTCTCGTCGGTGTCGATATTGCCCAGGTCGTTCTCGGTGCTGCAGCCGACTCCAGCTAGCAGCAACACGGCGATGAGGGGCAGGCGCAGATCCATAGTCAATGGGCTATACCATAGCAAGCACCCTTCAGCGCCCCAAATTGCGATAGAATCCGCGCATGGCAAAGACCGTCAAGAAGGTGCAGCGACGAGTGTTCCGGGCCATCCTCGAAGCTCTGGAATTCGATGCGCCCGATCTCTACCAAGAACTTCTGGACCTTCGGCACAACAATCCGCAGGCATACCGCAAAGAGATCCGCCTGCTGGTCATGAGCGGCTACGACGGCGGTGCTTTCGACGAATACGAGCCGTTGTTCATCAAAGGCACTGGCGACCGCGACGAGAATCGCGCCGCAAAGGCTGCCGCCAAAGACCAGCTGTACTCGCAAATGGGCGAAGCGAAGGGCAAGGTCGCCAAGAAGAAGAAGAAGAAAAAGGCCAAAGCCAAGAAGTAGCCTACAGGCGCCCTGAAAGGGCGCGGCGGTAGAGCTGTTCGTAGTCCGCAGCCACCAAGCTCACTGGGTTTCCAGCAGTGCACGAATCGGCCTCGGCCATCTGCGCCATCTGGCCGATGTGCCCCTGGTCCATTCCCACGGACTCAAGTGTGTGGGGAATGCCGAGCGTCTCGCGCAGCTGAAGTACCCAGGAAAGGAAGCCCTCGAAGCTCGGATCTTCAAGCTCAATATAGGCCGCCACACGGCCCAGCCCCGCAGCGATGCGCTCTCGGTTGCGAACCAGCACATAGGGCATGACGATGGCGTTGGTCAGGCCGTGATGGGCGTCAAGCAACGCGCCAATGGGGTGGGACATCGCGTGCATGCCTCCCAGCCCCTTCTGGAAGGCCGTGGCCCCCATGGTCGAGGCAGCCATCATCATCGAGCGGGCCTCGAGGTCCGATCCATCGGCCACTGCCCTCTCGAGCGCCGCGCGCACCAGCAGCATGCCCTCGACCGCGATGCCGTCGGCCATGGGGTGCCAGCCCGGGGCGCAGAAGGCCTCGAGACTGTGCGACAGAGCGTCCATGCCGACCCACCCGGTGAGCGTTGCAGGCAATCCAACGGTGAGCTCCGGATCGCAGATCACCCGCCCGGGCAGCATCTTGGGATGGAATAGGATTCGCTTGGTGTGCGTGCTCTGCTGCGTGATCACCGCGGCCCGACCGACCTCGGAGCCGGTGCCGGCGGTCGTCGGCACCGCGACGACGGGGGCCATCGCCTGGGCATCGACCCGAGTCCAGTTGTCGCCGATGTCCTCGAAGTCCCACATGGGTCGAGTCTGGCCGACCATCAGCGCCACGGACTTGCCGACGTCGAGCGCCGAGCCGCCCCCAAACGCGATCACCCCATCGCAGTCAGCGGACCCGAATGCGTCGACGCCATCAAGCACATTCTGACCGACCGGGTTGCCGCGAACGTCGCTGAACAGGGCCGTCGGCAGGCCCCCTGCCTCGTTATCGGCGATCGCCTGCGCGACCATCGGCAAAGCAGCCAAGCCGCGATCGGTCACCAACAATGGTCGTTTGATGCCGAGCTCTCGGCATGCGCCGGGGAGCTCGGCGATTCGACCGGCGCCAAAGCGCATCGGAGTGGGGTAGTTCCAGGTGCCGTTCATGGCTGCCTCATCGCGTGGCCGCCCCTCTATTCTGGATCGCGCGAATCGCACCAATTAGGTGCCCGGCCTGCACAGGAGCCCTCACATGGCGACCCTTCTCAACAATGAGCTTCCTTCCAAAATCGTGATGGGCGAATGCTGGGCCCGAGACGGCCTGCAGAACCAGCAGCAATACGTGCCGGCGGACGCCAAAGTCGAGATGATCACGCGCTTTGTGGACGCTGGTTTCACGAAGATCGAAGCCACGAACTTCAGCCATCCAAAGATTCTGCCGCAGTTCAAGGACGCCGAAGAGGTGCTCTCCCGCATTCCTCGCAAACAAGGCGTCGCCTACCGCGGCATCTGCACCAACCTGCGTGGCATCGAGCGCGCCATCGACAGCAAGGAAGCTGGCTTTGGCGTCGACGAGATTGCACTGGTTCTGTCCTCATCCGAGCCGCACAACATGGCGAACGTCAACATGACGGTCGACGAAAATAAGCGTTTGCTCGAAAAGATGGCTCGCTTGGCCATCGACAATGGCCACGAAGTCTTTGGCTGGGCATTGACCAGTTTTGGCTGCCCCATTCAAGGCGACGTTCCGATCGAAGACGCCCTGGCTGTCGGCCAGTGGTGGAAAGACATCGGCGCACGCTGGATCGGCTTTGGTGACACCACGGGCGTGGCCAACCCACTGCAGTCCGATCGCTTCTTTGATGCCGTGACCGACGCCGGCTTCACCAAAGACGAGATCGTCATCCACTTCCACGACACCCGTGGCTGGGGCATCCCGAACTCCCTGATCTGCCTGGGCAAGGGCTTCCGCTACTTCGACTCCAGCATCGGAGCGATCGGCGGCCAGCCGCAAACCGGCGCCGCGATGTACCACCGCGGCGAAGCGGGCAACAGCTGCACCGAAGATCTCGTCGGCATGTTCGAAGAGATGGGCATCGACACCGGCATCGACCTCAAGAAGATGATCGCCACCGGCCTGCGTGCCGAAGAAGTGCTCGGCCGCCAGCTGCGCAGCAACTTCATCCAGGCCGGTCCGGTGCCCCACAACGGCATCACGTGGGACAAGGTCAATGGAATCGGCGACGCCGCGCCCCAGGCAGGGGCCAAATAGTCAGAGCTTCAGGTGGAAGCTCTTGGGACGCGTGAATGCATCAAATCCGAGCGGTGACAAGGTGCATCCACGCCCGGAGTTCTTGATGCCGACCCAGGCGAGCATTGGATCGAGGAAGTCGCACCTATTCATGAACACAGTGCCCGTCTCGAGTTGGTTGCCGATGCGTTCGGCCGCGTCGAGGTCGCCGGTCCACACGCTGGCGGTCAGGCCAAACTCACTGTCGTTCATCAGCTCGATGGCCTGTTCATCGTCGCTCACAGCCATGATGCCCACCACGGGGCCAAAGGTTTCTTCGGTCATGATCGGCATGGAGTGGTCCACGTCGACCAGCACTTGTGGAGCCAAATAGGCACCACCGACCACGTCTCCAAACTGGGCCTCATCGATGAGCGCTGTGGCGCCGGCCTCGACTGCATGGGCGATCTCACGTCGGATGGCCTCGGCGTTTCTGCGGCGAACCACCGGGCCCAGGGTCGTCTCGGGGTCGAGCGGGTCGCCCAACTTGTAGTTGCGCACCTCGGCAGCGAACTGCTCGACGAAGTCGTCGTACAGCGACGAATGCACGTAGATGCGCTCGACCGCGCAGCACGACTGCCCGGAGTTGAAGAATGCACCGTCGACCAGGCTGGGGACCACCGTGCTCAGGTCGGCGTCGGGCCGCACATAGGCCGGGTCCTTGCCGCCGAGCTCGAGGCCGATGCCGATGAAGCGCTCGGACGCCGCCTTGACCACCGCGTGCCCGCCGCCAACCGACCCGGTGAATGCCACTGAATCAACCCGGGAATCGGCCACCACCCACGCCGTACGGCTGTGGTTCATGTGCAGATAGCTGAACACGCCCTCGGGCAGTCCCGCCTCGCGGAAGCTCTCGACCATGCGTTCGGCGGCCACCGGCGTCTGGTCGCTGTGTTTGATGACCACGACATTGCCCGCCAGAAGCGCGGGCACGATGGCGTTCACGGCGCACAGGTAGGGGTAGTTCCACGGGGACAGGACCAGGACCAGACCTAGGGGCTCGCGACGGATATACCGCTTGAACCCAGGTTTGTCCGGCAGCTCGAGGTCTGCCAGAGAGCTGGCTGCGTATTGGGCCATGGTCCGAGCACGGTCGGCATAGGCACTCACCTCGCCTCGGGTGTACCGGATGGGGCGCCCCATGGACCGCGTGATCTCGGTGGCGAGCTCATCGCCCTTGGCCTCGAAACACTCGACCGCACGCAGCACGATGGCGATGCGCTCGGCAAGTGGGGTGGCCTTCCATGCCGGCAGGGCGTCGCGGGCGGCCTGCAATTGCGCGTCGACATCACTCTGGCAGGCCAGGGTGCGCTCGACAAATAGGCTGCCGTCAATGGGGGAGATGGTCTTCTGTGCAGGCATCAAGGCTCCTGAGAGCGCCTACATATCCGCCTGACCCTGGCTGTTGCGGAACAACAAGATGCCAAGGCAGAACGCGGCCAACAGCGCTGACGCAAGCAGCACGGCAAACACCTGGCTCGCATCGCCGTCATTGAGCACGCGTCCCAGCACAAGCTCCTGCAAGACAGCGCCGAATGAACCCATGCCATTGATGACGCCGGCGGCCACAACGGCCTTGCGGGCCGAACCAACGTCCATTGCGCCCGCACCACTCATCAGCGCGTCCGGGCCGTAGAGCGTAAAACCGATCAGCGCCATGCTGGTGGCGAAGAGCACGACGCTCTGGGCGCCAAGTGTGTACAGCAGGCCGCACGAGATGGTCATGCCGCCAATGAAAATGAAGCTGATGGCAACGCGACGACCGCCAAAAAAACGATCGGAGAGATACCCGCACAGAAAGACACCGGCGACACCGCCTAGATCAAACAATGTGCTGATGTACGCCGCTTCGTCGATCTCCATGCCGTATTCCTGCTTGAGCAGCAGCGGCGCCCAGGACCAGATGGCGTATCGGATGAACTTGACGAAGAAGTAGAACAGCCCGATCAACCCGATGTTGATCATCAACTGCGTGCTCCACGGCGCCTCTGGCTTCTGGACCTCGGACGTCGTCTCGTCGTGCTCACCAAAGTCCTCGAGCGGCACCACGCCCAGGTCATCAGGGCTGTTCTTCATGTTGAAGAAGAAGAAGACCCAGATCACCGCCAAAACAGCGGCCCCAGTGAAGAAGGAGCCCCTCCAGCCAAAATCGAAAGGCCAATGAATGCCCAGGCGAGGCAAGTCGAGTACGTGTGGGGCAGCGATAAACCCTGCCAACGCCGTTGCGGCGACTCCACCGACCTGGAAGTTGGTCGCCCAAACCCCCATGACAGAACCGCGCTCGGATCGGCGGAACCAGCGGGCCATGGTGCCGACGTTGTTGGACCAGCCTGTCGCCTGAGCAAAACCAAGCACGATCAGCAAGCCAACAAATGCGGCCGGGGTACTTGAGAAACCAAACGCCACGTTGCAAGCAATCGAGGCGCCCATTCCAACCAGCAGTACCCGCCGCGGCCCAAATCGGTTGCCCGCCCAGCCCGCCAGGAACTGGCCAACTGCGTAGGCAATCAGGTAGGCGACGGTGATGTTTCCCAGCATCACTTCGTCCCAGCCGAACGTCTCGGTGAACTGGGCCTTGGCCACGAAGAACGGCTTTCGACAGAAATAGAACCCGAAGTACGACAGCCACGTCGCCGCAAACACCCGGTAGCGCCACTGTTTTAGCAGGCCTTCATTCGGGTCATTGACGGCTTGAACGCCGCCGCTCGCGGGGGGACCGGGCACGGGCCGGCACTCTACTACTTCTGGAGCAGGCGCCTGCGCTTGCGCTTGTTGGACGGGGCGGCCGTTTCGGCATCAAAGATTGCCGGTCCACCATCAGCCGGGGCCAGCTGCGGATCGAGCTTGGGAATCAACTCGGGCTCCGACGGCATTTCGTGCCGTGTCCACCGCTGCTCGAGCACCCCGAGCATGGCGTCGGCGAGCGACTCGCCGTCGGCGAGCACGACCTCGGCCAACAGCCTGCGGGCAGTATCGAGACGCGCTGCCTCTCCTCCCGTCCTGGCCAATCCAAGCAGCAAGGTGGAACGCCAAGCCGGATTGCCCCGCATGACTGCGGCGATTCGACGCACTTCGGGCTCGGGGACCAGCTCCAGATCGACGATCACAGCGTCCGGCCGATTGCTTCCGATCAGCTTGAACGCCGCGTCGACGTCATCGGTACGCACCGCAGTCCATCCCGACGCGCGCAGCACCGAACGCAATGATGGCCGCTGTGAGAGCACGACAAAGCGAGGCTGCGGGTCCGGTTCGTGGCAATGCGACAGCACGGCAATCAGGCGCCCGGGCGCGTGGACCGCTGCAAAGTCGGTGCAGCCGAGCCCATAGGCCGCTCGCTCCTCGGCCTCATCCTCGGACAACAGGACCGTGGGCACCTCTCCGATCTGCGTATCGACGCGCAGCTTGCGCAACAGGGCGAGTCCCCTCTCCCCGACGCCCAGAACGATCGCGGTCGGGTGGATGGAACGAGCGCCCGCGAGTGCCTGATCAGCGCCGTCATAGGCGAGCACGCGCACCTGGTTGGCGGCAAAGCCCTCGTGGATGGTCTGCGCGAGCGCCTCGTCACCGCACACCACAATGCGAATCGGAAACTTAGTGTTGAATTTTTTGGGTGGAATTGTTGATTTTTGTGGTGGTTTTGCCACCCGGCGGCGTCCCAGGGCCACCATCCTCAGACAGAATGCG
>CAYYHT010000393.1:0-7445 GCA_964471355.1 uncultured Enterobacteriaceae bacterium | reverse complement strand
TCGACGACATCGAGCCCCGAGTGATTGCCCAGGACTGTGTGCTCGATGACCTGCTCGACGAGGACGCTGACGTTGCGGTGGTGGGCTACGGCGCCATCGACAAGTGGGGAGAGGTGCACACATCGCAGCTGATGGAGGGCTTCACCCAGGTCCAGGATCCCGGCTGCGAATACCAGTCAGGCTGCCTGTCATCGATCAGTCCCGGCGGTGAGATTGGAGCCGGTGGCAACGGCGTCGACGCGTGCTTTGGAGACTCCGGAGGCCCGCTGTACCTGCTGGGCGACGACACCGACTACCTCATTGGCATCACCAGCCGAGCCTACTCCGACGTCAGCTACCCGTGCGGACTCGGCGGCATCTATGTCCGCCCCGATGCGGTCCTGGACTGGATTGAGGAGGTCGCGGACGTCGAGCTGATGCACCCGGTCTGCAACTTGGCCCCCGAGGTCGATGCCATCGCGCTGCGACAGGTGCCCAAGGGCCGCACCGAGACCATTCGAATTCGCCACGACGCCGACCCCGAGGGCGATGACGTCGAATTCGAGATCTACGAGCAACCCGAAGAGGGCTACGCCAGCGTCGACGGCAAGGTCATCACCTACACCGCGCCCGACGACTACGTGGGCAACGACTACTTCGAGGTCGAGATTATCGACGACGGCGACTACCCGTACGCCGAGGCGCAGACCTTCCGCGTTCCCATCACCGTCATCAACCGGGGAATCCGCCCCTGGCGCGCTTGTGGCTGCGCTGGAACCCCATCGCCGCACGGTGGCTTGGGCCTGCTGGCGCTCGCGGGCTTGATGCTGATTCGTCGCCGACGGTAGGGTGTGTGCGGGCCCGCGGTGGTATTCTGCGGGCAGGAACACACTGATTGAGCAAGACGAAGACTGCAGCCGTAATCGTTCTGGGCCTAGGCGCCGCAACCATGTTGGGCCTAGGAGCGCTATCGCTCGCCACTGGCGGCGTGCTGTTGTTGGCCATGGACCCGGGAACCGATGTCGCCGTGGTGACGCCCGCAGTGACCACTCCTGCGACGCCGGCCAGCACGGCCCCGGCCGATGCCAGCAACAAGATTGCCGACCCCGTGGGGACCCCCGCTGAAGGCGACGCGACGGCCGATGGCGAGGCGCCAAAAGAGGGCGATGCCGCAGCTGAGGGCGATGCCGCAGCCGAGGGCGATGCCGCAGCCGAGGGCGAGGGCGACGCGGCAGCTGAAGGCGGAGACGGAACAGCCGATGCGAACGCCGAAGCCGAGGCCGAAGTCGAGCCCGAGCCCGAGCCCAAGAAAGAAGAGGCCGCTCCCGTCGAGAAGAAGCCGGCTCCCCCACCTGTGAAAAAGAAAGCGCCTCCTCCCAAGGAAAGCAGCGAAGGCGGTGGTGATCCGTGGGGTGGTGGCGACAAGCCCGCGCCCGTCAAGAAGGCTCCGGTGGCCAGCAGTGGCGGCGGAGCGAGCGTAAAGGTGACCGGTGACCGCCCGCTGTTGCTCTGGTACGAGGGCGGCGGACAGACCTATTCGGGCAGCCGAGTGAAGCTGCCGGCGGGCACCTACAAGATTGTGGGCTCGTTCACGGGCTCGCCAGGCAACCTCGGCTCGCTGACGGTGGGGGCTGGAGCCAGCACCGTCACCATCGCGTGCTCGCGCACGTCCAAGACCTGCAAGTAGTCGACTAGATCGACAGGAAGCCGCAGGCGCTCAACGGCAGCACGATGGCTGGGTGGCCCGGAGTGCCCGAGACAGCCTCTTGCGTCAGACGCAGATAGTCGACGCCGACGTCTTGCAGCTCGAAAGTCTCGGGCGAGACGGGGCGATCGTGCGGGTCGATGCTGGCATCGGCGACTTCGGTCAGCCAGTAGCGGGTTGCCTGTCGGCCTTCGATGGTGCCTGGATGGGGCTCAACCCGGAAGGTAGAGCCGACGCGCAGCAGGTCGGTGAGGGACTTTTGGTCGGACATGGATGTGCTCCTGAAGAAGGGGCGAATTGTAGCTCAAGCCGCATGTGAGTCATCGCCGTGAGCCCAAACGGTCGGGCTCACAGACGCAGGGTGGCGAGCAGGTCCTTCTCCCAGTTGTCGAGCCAGTCTGCGGCGTGAGTCACGACCTGTGCATAGAAGGCCTCACGCTGGGCGGCCCCATAGATGGCCAGGGCCCGGGCGACCTCGAGGATGGCCGCTGGCTGCTGCTTGGCCAGGTTGGTACCCACCTCGCGGGCCAGAAAGACCGAGGGTTCGTTGTCGGCGAAGTAGGCGGTGACTTTGGCCACCAGCTCGCCGTCTGGGTCGCAGACCGTCAGCGCCAGCACTTCGCTGTCGCCCTTGGGGATGGAGCTGGCCGTCTTGACCTCGGTGGCGTGCTTGGCGAGCCAGTCTGCGGCCGAACGTTCGACCCCGTCCTTGAACTCGTCGCGCAGCAACTTGGGGGCTGCTTTCATGATGGCGATGGCCACCAAGATGTCCCCCTTGCGCCGCTTGGCCAGGTACCGGCCTGCCAGGTACATGGTGGCGCCCAGCGAGCTCATGGGCTGCTTGTTGTTCGGCTTGGAGTACCGGAGCACCCCTGCGAGGGCCATGGGCATGAACTTGCCCGGGTCGGCGTCGGTGAGGAAGTTGACCAAGATGCGCCACTGCCGCTCGGCGATCATCTGGTCGCGGATCTGGGGGTGAAGCACCTTGTCCTTTGAGGCGGTGGGACGGGCCAGCTCGGCGAGCATGTCCTCGCGCAGGCTCATGCGGGTGGGGGCGCCCTCTGCGTCTGGCACCGGTGGCACGTTGGTCTGCAGGCGATTGAGCAGGGTCTCGTAAAAGGGCTTGTGAGTGGCTCCGCCCACATAGGTGGCCATGCGCACGACCTGCACGCGCTCTGAGGTGGCTAGCAGCAGGGTCGCGGCCTCGCCCAAGGCTCGGCAGGCCTTCTTGTTCTCTTTGGCGGTGTCGTAGTAGTCCGCTGCATAGAAGTGGCCGGAGTGGCTGGGGCCGCTCGAGCGTCCCACCATGTCCTCGGCGAGGTCCTGAGCGGTGTTGAAGCGCCGACCATAGATGACGACGGGGAAGTTGGCCATGGGGGCCTCACGGTAGGGCTTGGCGCAGGACCATAGACCAAGGGGTGGTGGGCTGTGTGTTCAGCCAGGCGTTCAGGCCCACGGGATCGACACCGGCGATGGCTGTACCCGCGATGACCACGAGGGAGTCGTCGTGTCGGTGAAGCGAGTGCAGCATGTGCACCCAGATGGACGGGTGTGCGGCGGCAATGTCGGCAGCGTGCATGGCGGCCCAGTCGGGATCAAAGCCCACCAGGTGCAGAATCGCTGCCTCGTCGACCAAGGTGCTGTCGTCGACGGCCATGGCCTGAAGCAATTCGGCCGAGCGGGTGTCGACGATGTCCGGGGGGTCCAGCGCCTCTTCGACGCGGCTGGCCAGCACCGTTGCCACTGCGAATCGCGCGCCGCTGCCAGAGTGGTCGGGGTAGGTCGATTGCGCCTTGGGGCCTCGCGACTCGAGCCAGTCCAGCATGCGATTGAATGTGATGCTGCGCGGGTGGCGGGCAAAGAAGATCAGCAGGGTGCCGATGCCGGCCTCGTCCTGGGTGCGCAGGGCCCGGGCCAGGGCGTGAGCCAGGATTTCTTGGGCTGGATGGTTGCGAAGCCGCTCATAGAGCCGAGATATCCACTGCTCATAGCCGCCAGGCACCGGTGACTTCGGCGCCCAGCCGGCCAGCACATCGGCCACCAGATCGTCGAAGTCGGTGTCGGAGTTGAAGCGGCGACCGTCCACGGCGAAGGGCATGGTTGCCGAGGGGTGGCCTTGGCAGCTCCACGCGGGCATGGGCTCGTCGAGCAGGTCCGGGTCGGGCTCGGACAGGTACTTGCTGCGGCCGGTGACGTGGATGGTGCACCGGCAGGCATAGGTGCGGAACAGCTTTGAGCTGCGCACCCACTTCAGGGTGGTCCAGTCCTCGGTCTCGTACAGCTGCTCGGCCCGCTTGGCACTGCGCTTCTTGGTGGCCAAGCCACGCTTGTTGCGGACCACGGCTCCGCAGTCGGCACACAGCAGGTTGCTGCAGCCCAGCAAAAAGCCCATGACTCGCCATGGCGAGAAGTCGGTGGGGTCGATCGGCACCCAGGACTCCCCGTCGACGAGGATGCCCTGGTTGGCACAGTGGTTGAGCGTGTCTTCGGACATCTGCCGACTAGGAGTTGCCCTTGTTCACGACGCGCTCAAGCAGGTTCTCGGGGGTCTTGGCGTCCCGAGCCATCTGGCGCACGGTGGAGTTGGGGTACGGCGCGAGCGGGATGTACGAGCCCGGCGTGTAGCTGACGTAGCCCTGAGCCGCGGATGCGATCTCGTGGTAGCTGTGCGCGTTCATCTGCATGAGGTGGCCGAAGCAGGCCAAGCGGGCATCGACGGCGTTGTGACCCATCAGAGTCGCCTGGTGCATGAAGCGGTGGGTCGTGCCAGAGATGCCGGCCTTGATGGGCATCTCGAGCTCTTCGCGGGCTTCTTTGATCCAGTAGTTCTCGGCGTCGACGATGTTGGCTTTCCAGCCCTCGAGGAAGGGCAGCAGCTCGGGTGCCAGACCCTGTGCCTTGTCCTCGGTGTAGGACAGGTCCATGACCTCGCCGCTGTCGCGGGTGCGGTCGCTGCGAGATGTGGGACTGGACTCGCCGACTCCGGTGGAGCCCGTCGTGGTCTTGTCCCACGGCTTCTTGGCCTTTTCAGCGTCCTGGGCCTTGGAGATGAGCTCGATGATGCGCTCTTTGGTCTGCGTGGCCTTGTTCCACGAGATGCCCATGGCGCGGGCCTTGACCCCAAGCTCGGCCTCGGAGAGCAGCGCAAGCGGCACCTCGGGGCTCTTCATGTCCATCTCGGACGCCTTGGCTGCGGCGTAGCCGGGAGTGGTGGTCGTCTCGCTGGAGTCGCTGAACATCGCCTTGTGGGGCGAGCCCTTGCCGATGTTCTTGTTGTTCTTGGTGGCCTTGGCCTGGGCGACGAGGCCCTTCATGGTGCCGGCGTCCATCTCGACTTGGGCCAGCAGCGGCTCGAGGGTTCCGGTCTCGAGCTGCTTGTAGATCTCGCCCGAGAACCACGAGCCGAAGTTGGTGAGGTGGGTCATCTGCTCGCGCAGGTTGCCGCTCTTCATGACCGACAGGACGCGCTGGTAGTTTTTGCCCACTGCGCCCGCGAAGCCACCCGAGAGCTCGGCGCCCAGGCTGTTGGCCAGGATGTCGCGAAGCTCGGGCTCGGCGGCCACATTGTCGATGACGTCCTGAATCTTCTGGGCGGTGTTGGCGCTGGGCTCGACCTTGGCCGCCATGATGGACAGGGCCTGGTCGCACATCTTTTGCACGGCCGGCTTGGCGTCATTTGCGGCCTTGTTGGCCAGCACGACCTCGAGCTTCTCTTTGTACTTCTGGGCGTCGCCGTCGTCTCCGCGAGCGTCCTTCATCTCTTTGGCGAGCTTCTTGAGGCCGTCGTTGATGGCCTTCTTCATCTGGGCGCGCTCGCTCTCTTTGTCTGTCGACAGGTAGAGCTTGGTGGCTTGGCCGATGGCGTTGGCCGTGGTGATGGCCGCACCTTCTTTGATGACGTGGCCGTCTTCGGTCGCGCCCGTCTGGCTGGCTGCCAAGGTGTGGCTGGCACCGGTCTCGTCTTCCCAGCTCTCTTTGCCCAGCATGGCCAACAGCTCGGCGGCGGTGCGCTCTGGTGGCTTCTCGGGCTCGTGCTTGGTGACGTCCATCTTCTGGCTTTCGGTCGCCGGGTTGGCGGCGGTGTGAGCCTGCGTCTCGCCCTGTGCTTTGGACCGGTCGGCATTGGTCATGTCGCCGACTTGCTTCTGCGAGTCTTGGACCGCCTTGTCGGCGCCGGTAGCGCCGGCCTCGACATTCTTGTCGGGGTTCTCGGTCCACTCGTTGGTGTCGTTCTCTTCGCCGGCCTCGCGCAGGGCCTTCTGCAGGTCCTGGGTCACGACGTGCGATGCGATGGAGCTCGCTGAAGAGGTGGCGACCTTGCTCTTGTTGATGACCTCGAAGGCGCCGCCGCCAGTGGCGGCCATCTCGTCGGGGGACTGCTGGACCCACAGGGGGCTCATCATGCCGTCGAAGACAGTCGGGCGCATGAACTCGGTGGTGCCGGTCGGGATGCTGAAGTTGACGAAGCCGGCGGGGTACCACTCGGGGGCCAGCGCGTAGATCTTGCACAGCTCGAAGAAGGCCTCGTTCGGCCCCTTGCTGGACAGGCTCGATGCCGCCGCACTCATGTCCGGCGTCCACCAGACGTTGTCGCGCAGCTCGCCGGGAACCAGTGACTTGTCGACACTGTTGCCGCCGGCGTTGACGCGGTCCAACCAGTGGGCGAACAGGGCGCGGCCGGTGGCGGTGTTCGTGGTGTCACGGGGCTGCACGGCCTCGGGGGCCAGACCCAGCTTGTCGGCGTCTTTCTTCTTTTCGGCTTCGCCGTAGTTGTACTTGTACAGGCTCTCGGCGCTCTCGCAGCGGTGCATGGCCGATTCGCTGAACAGGACCTTTTCGCCGCGGCCCTTGTACTTCTTGGCGTCGCTGTCGACGGCCGCCTTCATGGAGTTGTACAGCGCGTCGGAGCCCTTGTAGGTGCCGGTGACGTACTGGTCGGCAGTGCCTTGGAAGAAGCCGGGAGACAGCTGCGTGGCGATGGGCTGATGCTCGCCCTTGATCTCGCTCATCTTGCGGGCGGCCACCGTGTCGCCGATGACCTTGGCGATGTCGGTGGCGAACTTCTCGCCGCCGCCGCTTGCGGTATTCCAGGTGTCGCGGGCGGTCTTGATGAGCTTGGTGCCTTGGCCGACGACGTCTGCCTCGGTCAGGTTGCCGTCCTCGAGAATCAGCGAGGTCAGCTTGTCGACATCAGAGCAGCTGGCGAGCTCGGCCTGGACCAGCGACGCGAGGTCGCCGTCTTCGACTCCGAAGATCTTGAAGACCTCGATCAGGCTGGCCTTGAGCTTGTCCTCTTCGGACTCGAGCTGGTTGTCGTTCTTTTCGTACTTCTCCATGTCGGCGTTGGTGCGCGGGCGACCAACAGCGTTCTTGAGAAGGGCCAGGTCGTCGGCCAGCTTGTCGGCGATGCCGAGTCCGGCGGCGACGGTCAGGGAGCGGGCGACTGGCAGGCCTCCTGCGCTGCTCGCTCCGGGCGAACCAAAGCGTGCGGCGACGCGGGCTGCGGGTGATCCGACCACCCGCGGCTGAGCGCCCAGAAGGTCTACGAGCAGGCGGTCGCGTATTCAAAGGCCCCCCTCGCGTACAATGACAATTGGAAATGCACAGCAGCGCTGACGCCTGGCTGCCGCGGCGCCTGGTGCACGGAGGGGTCTCGGGCGTTGGCCCGGGCAGCACCCCGATCCCATTCGAAGCCTGCATCATGCGTCGGGCCGCCCCGGGCGGCCGGAGTGGTGGCATTTGACCCTGGTTCCGCGGACCG
>CAYYHT010000392.1:0-7480 GCA_964471355.1 uncultured Enterobacteriaceae bacterium | reverse complement strand
CCAAGTTCTCGCGTGCCGAGCGGGACTTCTGCAATGGCACCCCTGTTCAAGACTTGAGCACGGGCGAGCTTCGCGGCCTGGTCGAGCGCTTCAAGGCGGTCATTTCCGATGCCGGCAAGGAGTTCCCGCAGGACCCCAGTGTGCAGCTTGACCATGCCATCGGCGCCGTCTTCGCCAGCTATGACAGTCACCGCGCCCGGTACTACCGCAAGACGAACAACATCTCAGACGACGCCGGAACCGCGGTGAACGTTCAGGCGATGGTGTTCGGCAACATGGGAGAGGACAGCGGAACGGGCGTGGCCTTTACCCGAAACCCAAAGAGCGGTGCTCCTGGCCTGTTTGGCGAGTGGCTGCCCAATGCTCAGGGCGAAGATGTGGTCGCGGGAATTCGCACGCCATTTCCCCTCAACGGCATGTCGGATCGGGACGGACTGCAGCTCGAGCAGGGCATGCCCGAGTCCTATGCCGAGCTCGTTCGCGTTCAGTTGCTGCTCGAAAAGCACTTCACCGACATGCAGGACATCGAGTTCACCATCGAGAAGGGCAAGCTGTACCTGCTGCAGACGCGCACTGGAAAGCGGACGGCCCAAGCTGCCGTCCAGATCGCAGTCGACTTGGTGCACGAGGGCGTGATCGACAAGGCTCAAGCCCTGTCGCGGGTCGAGCCCACCCGCCTTGAGCTCGTGCTGCGTCCGGTGGTGTCGCCCGACGCCAAGAAGACAGTGATCGCGCGGGGACTCGACGCCTCTCCCGGCGCGGCCACCGGTCAGGTGGTGTTCCACAGCCGTGACTGCCAAGAGAAGCACGACCGCGACGAGCCCACCATCTTGGTGCGCCTCGAGACCTCCCCCGAAGACATTCAAGGCATGACCGTCGCCGCTGGCGTGCTGACGGCGCGCGGTGGACAGACCTCACATGCAGCAGTTGTGGCCCGAGGCATGGGCAAGCCCTGTGTCGTCGGCTGCACCGAGATCGCCGTGGACTACAGCCGCGAGCTGTTCTATGCCGGTGACTTCGTCGTTCGCAAGGGCGATTGGATCACCATCGACGGCGGGTCGGGCGAAGTCATGGAGGGCAAGGTCGACATGCTCGCGCCTCAGGGAGAGAACGGCGCGATGGCCGAGCTGCTGTCCTGGGCCGATGATGTGGCGCGTCTCAAGGTTCGAACCAACGCGGACACCGGCGCCGATGCGGCCCGAGCCCGCGAACTCGGTGCGGTGGGCATTGGCCTGTGCCGGACCGAGCACATGTTCTTCCAGCCCGATGCCCTCAAGGCCGTGCGTCGCATGATTCTGGCCGATGACCCCCACAGCCGCAGTCGCGCGCTGCAAGACATCCTCCCCATCCAGCGGCAGATGTTCGTCGATCTGTTCCAGGTGATGGACGGTCTGCCGGTGACGGTCCGCTTGCTGGACCCGCCGCTGCACGAGTTCCTGCCCGAGCGGGACGAGGATGTGGCCGAGATTGCTGGAGAACTGGGCGTTCGCGTCGAGCAGCTGCACGCACGGCTTCAGCAGCTCTCCGAGGCCAATCCGATGATGGGCCATCGGGGCGTGCGCATCGGCATTACGTCGCCCGAGATCTACCGGACTCAGGTGCGGGCCATCTTCGAAGCGGCGGCCGAGGTCACCCGCGACGGCATCACCGTGCTGCCCGAGGTGATGATTCCGTTGGTGGCGATGCCCGGCGAGCTCGAGCGCATGCGTGAGGTCGTCGTCGAGACGGCCGAGCTGGTGCTGACCGAGACCAACTCGCGCATCGACTACTTGGTGGGCACCATGATCGAGCTGCCGCGTGCTGCGCTGCTGGCCGATCAAGTGTCCAAGCACGCCGACTTCTTCAGCTTTGGCACCAACGACCTGACCCAGATGACCTTCGGCTTTAGCCGCGATGACATGGGCAAGTTCTTCCCGGACTACCAACGCGAGGGGCTGCTGCCCGAGAGCCCGCTGGCGGTGTTCGACGTCGACGGCGTGGGTCAGCTTGTCCAGATGGGCACTGAGCGAGGCCGCTCGACCAACAAGAGCCTCAAGGTCGGCATCTGCGGAGAGCACGGAGGCGACCCCACGGGGGTCGGTTTCTTCCACGAGGTTGGTCTGGACTATGTCAGCTGCAGCCCATACCGAGTCCCCGTTGCGCGTCTAGCCGCTGCACATGCGGCGATGGGGCTGCTGTAGCATGGCCGAGGACATCGTTCGTCGGTGTCCACACTGTGCTGAACCTGCGGCGGTGAACGTGCGTGACTGGCCTTCGAGCCAGTCCTATATGGGCATCCCTCTGGGCCCCGACGGAGGCATCGCCGCGAGCGACTTCGTCTGCCAATCCTGTGGAGCGACCTTTCGGCCGCGGACTCGGCTTCCACAGTGGGGCACGGTGTTCATTGGCGCCTTTTTTGGCGCGTTGTTGCTGATGATTGGCGTGGCGATGGTCGTCGAAGGGCGCTGGGTGAACCTGAACGAGCTGATGGGGGGCCTCGTCATGACCACCATCGGCGGTGGCCTCAGCGCTTGGGCCTTGCGTGAGTTCGCCGGGCCCTGGCGGCATGCGGTGGTGCCCGATGTTGCGGTGCCAACGATCCAGTATCGAAACACCGAGCCGCTGCGCATGTGTACCTGTGGCGAGATGGCGGTGTGTACCAAGGTGGTCGAGAACACCCAGAACGGCCTGCCTACCGGAACCGAGATGGACTACCAGTGCACCAGCTGCAGCAAGACCTTCGTCATCGAGAACGTGCTTGGCATGGTGCTGTCCGGCGGCGTCGGACTCGGGTTCTTGCTCGGCGGGCTCGCGGTGCTGGCGGCGGGAGTCGACGACTGGCAGGGGGCGGCCTGTGTGGGCTTTGTGGTCCTGCTGGGCTTGCTGTCGACTGCCGCTGCGGCGATGCGCCTGTACGACCGGTACCATCACCCCGTCGTGTACCAAGGGCCCAGTGTCGGTGGCGCCGATGGCAGATAGAGTGCACTTCGGAGGTCACTGATGAAGCGACTGGCATTGGTGGTTGGACTGATGAGTGCCCTGTGCGGCTGCGACGAGCTCGAGTGCCGGGAGCTGGGCTACACGCCCGGAGCTGAGGCCGGACGGGTCTGTGAGTCGACCATGAGCCTGTTCCCCGAAGAGGCCGCGTGCACCGACTCCATGGCCGCTGAGGTCGCGTCGATGGAGGAGAACTTCTGGACCGGCTACTGCGACGAGCACCTAGCTGCCGAGGCCGCTGACGGCGTCGGCTGTGGCACCGACGGCGTGATCGCGTGCGAACGCTCCGGCCTGTAGCCGGACTGAACGAGTCCTACTCGCCGGTTGGCGTGGGGGGCAGCGACTGCAGAAACGCCCACAAGGCCTGCATCTCGACGTCGGTCATCTGTTTGGCATAGGGCAACATCAACGTCATCGGGGCCAGCAGCTCGCGGTCGTCGGGGCGCTTTCCGGTGCGCATGAGCGCATCGAACTGCTCGAAGGTCCACGTCTTGAGACCGTCCTCGTGTCGAGTGAGGTTGCCCGACGGGGGCCAGTCCGGAGGTCCGATCTGGATGGGCCCGCCGCTCATGTCGGCGCGATGACAGCCAGTGCACACCTGAGACAGGTGCTTGCCGAACTCGGCGGTTGGTGCGGTCTGCGGAGGAAGGAGCTTGTGGGTGGCATCCATGGGCGCGTGCTCTGCGGACAGAGGCAGCTTGCCGGTCGCCATGAGCATCGTGCCGATCGGTCCGAAGGTCGGCGCGGGGACTTCATTGTCGATGGCGGGGAAGGTCCCCAGGTATGCGATGATGTCGGACAGCTCGCGGTCGGACATGTCCATGAAGTCCTCGGACGGCATGATGGCCGGAGTTCCGTCCTTCTTGACGCCGTGGCGCACGATGTTGTCGTAGTCGTTGGGCGTGTACTCGAGGGTCCGGCTGCCCTTGCCGGGGGTCAGGTTTGGACCCAGCCAGGTGCCCATGGCCCCATCGTCGACCATGACGCCGCCGCTGAAGTCCCGGCCATGGCACTCGACGCAGGCAAATCGGGCCTCGACCAGGTGCTTGCCACGGGCCTCGGCGCGCTCAAGCGCGATGGCATTGAGGTCCACCCCTTCGAGTGGGTCGACGACGACTGCGGGCTCGTCGGGCTGCACGCCCAGCTCGACGTCGCCGGTGGGTGCTGCGGCCGCATCGAGCTCGGCCTTTTTGTCGATGCGCAGCTGCACGATCTCGGCCTCGGTGAGGGGAGTCGGAACTTGGAGCTCGACGGTGTGCGGCGTGAAGGTCTGTGCCAGACGCGTACCGACGGCCATATTGGCCCACACGACGACTCCGCCCAGTCCGAGCGCCAGCGCGGCGACGATTCCGCCCGCGATCTTCATGCCTTTGTTCATATCGAACCCCTCATTTGAGGCGCTCATAGCCGATCAGTAGTTGCTGTTGTAGCTCGAGTCTGGCTCATCGGACGGTGGCGGGTCCGGATCTGGCGCGCACACCTCAAAGGACCCCGCGAAAGCGATGGTTATACCTTGATAGCCCTGCGTGCCTCGCGCCTCTCCAAAGAAGTGATGTTCGTCGGTAAAGGCGCCGTTCCAGTCAAACTGCATCTGTTCGTCTTCATAGACCGCCGTGAGATCCCCATCCACCAGGGGCAAGTCCACCGATTGGCCATCGAGCTGCAGGTACAGATACCCGATCTCTCCTCCAAAATCGCAGCCGAGGGTGCCTGTGACGGTCCGGTCCACATCGACATAGAGCGAGGCTGAGTCCTCGCAGCTCTCGGAGCGAACGGTGACGAGTCCCAGCTTGGCTTTGGCCTCGAAATCGAGGGTGCCTTCGTACCAACCGCTGGCTGTGTCGGAGAGCTCGTAGTCGACCTCGTCCCACAGCTCGCTGGAGTGACACCCTGTCAGGGCAAAGAGTACCGCAAACGCCGGAAACCGCATTGTGTGCTCGCCGTGTTCGTCCCGGGCTGCCCCACCCGCGCACAAACCCTACCCGTCATCAGCGGGGACCGCCATAGAAGTGTACGATGCCCGGCGGAGGAAGCTCACGATGCGTGCCCGCCTGCTGCTGCCGATGTTGTTGCTGTGTACAGCCGCCCTGTGTGAGGAAGAGGACCCCGACCTGCCCACGGACGCCGACGGCGACAGCTACACCGTCGATGTGGACTGCGATGACGAAGACCCAGCCGTGCATCCGAATGCGACTGAGGTGTGCAACGACTTCGACGACAACTGCGATGGCATCACAGACGAGGGGGTCGACCAACTGTTCTGGGCCGACGCCGACAACGATGGCTTTGGCGACCAATGGGACGAGATTCGAGCCTGCAATCCTTCGGGCAGCGTCGTCAGCAACTCATTCGACTGCGATGACACCGATGGGCTGGTAAACCCCGACGCCGACGAAGTCTGCGACGACGGCATCGACAATGACTGCGACGAGCTGGTCGACACCGACGACACCGACTGCCCGATGTAGTGGCCTTCGGTTCGCGACCACGCAACCGCATTGGAGCTGGCTCATGCCCAGCCCAGAGCCTGGGCCACGGCATCGTGGATCCGCGGCCGCACCGCCCGGATGGTTTCTTTGTCGTCGTCGGGGTGCACGCGGTTGGTCAGCAGGGCGACGACGCTTCGCTTGCTGGGCACGATCCACAGGCTGTTGCCGGTGTAGCCGAGGTGCCCGATCGAGTCGGGCGGGAAGTGTGACCCTGTGCTGGAGTAGCCCGGACTGATGGTGTCCCAACCGACGGCGTGGGAGCCGGGACCCTTGTCGCTCCAGAACTGGCGCAGCGTCGGTCCGGGAAGGCCGTCGTATCTGGGATTGCCTAGGGTGGCTTCGAGGAATGCCTCGCCGAGCTGGGCGACGGCACGGGAGGTCCCGAACAGCCCCGCGTGACTCGACACGCCGCCCATGGAGGCACAGTTCTGATCGTGCACGGTGCCTTCGAGCACCGCGGTGCGAATCGGGCAGTGCTCGGTTGCCGCGGCTGTTGGCCAGCCGTAGCGCAGGTCTGCCACGCCAGATGGGGCGCGAACGTGGTGGTGGAAGAGCACGTCGAGGGGAGCACCGCCCACCTTTTCGAGCACCTGCAGCAGCAGCAGAAAGCCTGTGTCGCTGTACCGGTGCGTATCGCCGGGAGGGGTCACCAACGGTTCGGCTCGCACGGCATCGAGCACGGTCTTGCGGGCAGCTGCTGTGCCCCACTGCCCATCGACCAGGTCATAGAACGGGCGCCACCAGAGCGCTCCGGAGCTGTGGTTCATCAGCATGCGCAAGGTGATGCGCTCGTCCACATCGGGCAGGTGGTCGGCCACAGAGCCGTCGAGCTCGAGCTGGCCGGCGGCGATCAAACTGGCGGCGATGGCAGTGCCTGACAGCACCTTGGTGACCGATGCCAGGTCGTAGGCTTGGTCGGCGACGACAGGGCGGGGAGGCTGGATGCGAGCCATTCCAGCGGTGTGGTGGAATACTTCTTGTTCGGCGACGCGCACGGTCAGCGACAGCGATGGGATGGATGTGCTGCCCAGTACGTCGTCGAGGACCTGCCGCAGCGCCTTCACAGACCCATGCCCTTGGCGATGATCTCGCGCATGACTTCATTTGTGCCGCCGCCGATGGGCAGCAGGCGCGCATCGCGGCTGAAGCGCTCGACGCGGGTCTCGCGCATGTAGCCCATGCCCCCGAGGATCTGCACGGCCTCCCAGGTCACCTCGTGGGCCACCTGTGCGCAGTGATTCTTGGCGGCGGCGATCTCGGTCATTGCTGGCTGTCCGGCCAGCATGCGCTCGACTGCCAGGTAGGTCATGGCCTTGCCCGACAGCACCTTGGTCTGCATGTCGGCAAGCTTGTGCTTGATGACCTGGAACTTGGCGATGGGCCGGCCGAAGGCACGGCGCTGCTTGGCATAGTCGATCGCGTCGTCGAGGCAGTGCTCGGCGAGTGAGTAGCCGTTGACCGCAAGCATGAGCCGCTCGGTCTCGAAGTTCTGCATGAGTGCGATGAAGCCCGAACCCTCTGGACCGATCAGGTTCGCTGCGGGAACCCGCACCTCGTCAAAGGACAGCTCAGCAGTGTCGCTGCTGCGCCAGCCGGTCTTCTTGAGGGACTTGCTGACCGTGAAGCCGGGCATGCCCTTTTCGATCACCAAGAAGGACAGTCCGCCGTGGGGGTCGTCGCCGGTGCGGACCAGTGTGGTGACCAGATCGGCTCGCACCCCGCTGGTGATGAAGGTCTTTGAGCCGCTGACGACGTAGCTGTCGCCGTCTTTGACCGCCTTGGTTCGCACGCCGGAGACGTCACTGCCCGTGCCGGGCTCGGTGATGGCCAGGGCGGCAATCTTTTCGCCCGCGAGTACGGGGGGAATGAAGCGCTGCTTTTGCTCCTCAGTCCCCAAGTTGAAGATCGGAGGCAGGGCAATGGCCAGGGAGCCAAGTCCCATGAGCACGCCAGTGGAGCCGCCGTGCAGCATCTCCTCGGCCAGGACCATGCCGTGAATCAGATCGCCGCCGCCT
>CAYYHT010000391.1:0-7482 GCA_964471355.1 uncultured Enterobacteriaceae bacterium | reverse complement strand
CGCTCAATTCGAGCCGGACGTCGTGCTGATCGACGGCCTGGACGCCAAGAACAGCGTCGACTACGCCGGCGCCATCGCCGACCTAGCTTCCGAGCTCGGCAAGCCCATCTGGGTCACCGTGCGCACCGATTCCGATGGCACCGTGCCCGAGTCCGTGTCGTCCCGGGCCGCGCTGGTGTTGCTGCTGGACCCCGATGGCCGCATGGTCAAGATCAAAGCCGTCAAGGGCGGAGCCGAGCTGATCGTGCCCTTGTCCCTCGATCCATCGACCATGTTGGTGGTGGGCCAAGACCTGTGGGACGAATCGGTGGTGCTGTCTCCACGGCCGACCGACTGCACCCTGTACTCCGGCGGTGCCAACGGCTCCGAGACAGCGTTCGGCGAAGAAGCCGAGAAGTGGGCCGTGCACGAGGTGAACTTCACCTTCGAGGGCCACAAGCAGAAACGACAGCGCGGACGCTACGAGCTCTCCCACCGCGAGCTCGCTGCTGGCGATGTCAGTCTCGTCTATGTCAGTCGGCGACTGAACCGGACCTACTCTCAGGGCAGCCTGATTCGCAAGGTGCTGCAGACCCTGTGGCACATGGTCAGCCGCAGCCAGCAGGTCTTTGTCATCGGTCAGATCCAAGAGGACGGCACCGTCGTCGGTGGTACAGGCTGGTCCGTCGAGCTGGCCCGCATGTGGAACAAGAGCCTGTGGGTCTACGATCAAGACCAAAAGAACTGGTTCCGCTGGGACGGCGGTGAGTGGGTTCCCGGCACCCCCGTACTCGAGAGCATCCACTTCACAGGCACCGGCACGCGCTACCTGACCGAAGACGGACGACGCGCCATCACCGACCTGTACCAGCGCAGCTTTGCTCCTCGGACCGCCGAGGACTGAGCGCACTACGGTTGCTTCAGCAGCTCGCCCATGCGCTCGTTGATCTCGTTCATGAGGTCGCGGTAGTCCTCGAAGCCCTCTCGGTCGCTCACCGAGGCCAACAGGTCTCGGGCCTCGTGCAGCAGATCGTCGATGCGACCGTGCAGTTCGGCAGTGTCGGGCCAGCTCATGGCGTCGCCCTCGGCCTGGGAGTGCAAGGCCTCGAGCAGTGAGAGTTCTTCGGTGTTCGAGCGCTCGCCCAGCATCGCCTGGCTGAAATCGTTGCCCCGCGGCTCTTCTGCGGTCGCTTCATCGACCTGCTGCTCAGACGCGCTGGCATCGGAGGGCTTCTTGGGGCGTCGGGAGCGGCCGGGCATTGCCCCCTCTATCCCTGGTGATGCCGATCGCGCACCTGCTACTCGATGCTGAAAGCCTTGGGCTAGACGAACTGCACAATCGCAATGCAGATGGCGGGAGCAAAGGTGATGACTGCAAGAAGGACAGCTTCGACAGTTCGGTGACTCAAGCGGGCTCCTTTCAAGTACAAAAGCGACTTATAGAGAATCGCGCCGCAAGTTCCATGAGTGGATCTTGTGCGTCGCTTCCCGTTCAAGAAGAAGGGAGGCCACACCCCGTCGGCCCGGAGAATCGCCCATGTCGGACGTCAGCCGCGAGAGACATATTCACTTCAACGCTCTGCCTCAAGATGTGCGTACACGTCTCAAGGCCGTGTTTGAGGGCTCGGGAGACCCAGCCCCCATCATCTCAGACCAGAGCTCGCTGGCCTGGGACCTGACCGCTTGGATCACCCTCGGACTGTGCGGGGCCGGACTGCTCTTCTTCCTGTTCACAGCGGGATTTGGCAGCAGCTATGAGGAGTGGGCCATCCAGGGATTGTTCTTTATCCCGTTCTACTTCTCCGGTTTCTTCCTGGTTTTTTGGTCGATTCTGCGCGCCGTCCGTCGCATGCAGCTGCAGAATCGCCTGCCGTTCCCTCCCGGCCGGTACCTGTTGCCTGGCGACTTCATCGACGCCACCACCTCGACTCTGCGCATGATCCCGATGGGCGACCTTGCAGACTTCAACGGCACCCACCACCACACCAACGGGGCCTACACCCACACCGAGCTGAACTTCTTCTTTGTCGGTGGCAAGACCGAGCAGTTCTCGATTCACAGCCGCGAGATGGCCGAGCAGGTCCTCTCCGAGATCGCCACGTCCGGCCAGACCCTGTCCGAAGCCGCAGCCGCCGGTGACATCGGCATCATCGCCGCCATGGACCCGCTGCTCGAGGCCCGCATGTCCGAGCGCTGGGAAGAGCTCGACGGAGCGGGGCCCCCCTCCCGCGAGCCCGAGATGGGTCCGGTGGCCAAAGACGTCGGAGCACTTCTGCGCCAGGCCGCAACCGTCGCACTTGCCGTCTCACTGTTGGTCGGCCTGCCCGCCCAGCTCGGCCGCAACCTCGCGTCCGACCAAGTCATGTACAGCGAAGTCCAGAACACCACGAGCACTTGGGAGTGCGAGGCCTACCTGCGCAATGGCTGGCTGCACACAGACGAGGTGATGACCGACCTGTTGCCCGCGGCGGCATTCCGCGACGCGAGCGAACAGCACACCGTCCTAGCGATGCGTGAGTTCCGCACGACCTACCCGGGCAGCAAGCACGACGACGACGCCAAGGCGCAGATCCACGACTACTACGACCAGGCACTGCAGGACTTCAAGGGACACGCGACCGAGGACAACCCAGCGGCCGTTCCATTCATGACGGACCTGCTGACTTGGCTCGAGACCCACGACGATCCCGCGGTCGAGGTTCGCTTCGATCCCCCCGGGACCGAGGCGTTGACCGAGATGGACCGCCTGCTCAACGACCCCAAAGAAGACGTCTGGGACGGCCCCATCGCGCCCGTCGCCAACAACTTCACCGACGCAAAGTCCAAGGTCCGTGAGCGCAGCATCACCAAGATGCTGCAGAAGGGCTTTGAACAAGTCTTCCCGAACGACGTGCTGAACCTGACCGAGGGACAGCGCCTGGTCGACGAAGACTGGACCAAGCCCGTCGACAAGCCCACCATCCTGGTCAGCTACGCGGTCGGACCGTCGGGCACCGTGTACACCAGCGACGACTCCCCCCGCGGCTACGTCGGCATCTACGTGACCTTCTATGTCCAGATGAAGGTCCCCGACGGCGAGCAGAGCATCGACTTTGAGTTCGAGGTCCAGCCCCCCAGTCACTTCACGGTCGGCGGAGGCTACCTGTCACAGCTCGTGGCGTCCGACCCCACCGGTCGCAGCGGCAACGACGACGCCAACGTGTACGACACGATGGCCCTGCGCGCCTTTGACCACCTGGGCACCAATGTGCGACGCGCCATCTTCAAGGAAGGCGTGGGCGACATGGACGCTGCGCCACCACCGGTCCCCGACCTGGGCGCGATTGGCAGCGGTGGACTGTCCGATGCCGAGCTCGAAGCCCTCATGAAGCGCATTCTGGAAGACGGACTGTAGGCCCGCGGCCGAGCCTGCTACGGCACCTTCGGGGCGAACTGCAGCACCGCAATGGCCGTCACCCCGTACAGCAGCACGGTCGCCATCAGCGGCATGTCCTTGAGGATTTCCTCGTCGGGGGCGCCGCCCATGCCCTTCTTTTCGACCAAGTAGATGTACCGGAACATGCCGTAGAGCACGAAGGGAATGGTCGCGGTCATCCACACTGTGGGCGCTCCCAGCACGGTGTACAGCACATAGGACAGCACGGTGTTGCCTGTCACAATCGACTGGTACTCCTTGATCATGTCCGGGGTGTAGTGACCCAGCACCTTTCGCGTCGAGCCCTCGGGACCCATCTCGTTCAGCTCGGCGCGGCGCTTGTTGAAGCCGATGAACAGGCTGATGAACGCGGTGCATACAAACAGCCAGGCCGACACAGGGGCGTTGATGGCCACAGCACCGGCGAACACGCGCCAGACGTAGCACATGGCCAAGACCATCACGTCCAGGATGACCAGGTGCTTGAACACAAAGCTGTAGGACAGCGTGGTGACCAGGTATAGCCCCAGGATGCCGCCGAAATGCCAGTTTCCGCTGCGAAGGGAAATCAGCCAAGCGAGAGCAGCTCCACCCGCCAAGCAGGCCACCAGAAGTACCCCTGCGGCCCAACCGGGTAGGGCTCCCGACGCGATGGGCCGATGCTTCTTTTTCGGATGCGACCGGTCGGCCTCTGCGTCGAGCCAGTCGTTCAGCACATAGCCCGCAGACGAGACCAAGCTGAACGCCGCAAAAGCCAGTCCCACCGACAACAACGACTGGAGCTCGGTGTACCGGCTCGAGAACACAATGGCGGCGAGAACGAATACGTTCTTGGCCCATTGCTTCGGTCGCAACTGCTTGATCGCCGCCAAAATCATGGAGTGGGCTTGGCCTTCGGTGTGGCGGGGGCGACCATCAAGACGCGCACCTCACCCGCGCGCAGCTTGATGTGCTTCTCAAACGGCTCATGACCTTCGAGGGTCACGACAACCGTGTGGGCCAGATCTGGAATGAGCTCAATGGGCACATTGCCCTTCTCGGGCGCACCATCGACTTGGATCTTGGCCGATGCGGGCGCCTCGATTCGAAGGGTCGGATTGGCCACGTTTGGAGGGGCTTCTCGGGGAGCGGTCGCCGCCACAATGCCCACGGCACCGCCACCGAGAAATGCACCGGCGATGAAGCCGAGCCCACTGACCACAAACACGATGAAGGCCACCACAGGCAGTGAGACCCCCCGTGGTTGCGATGCCACGCGGCGGGCCTTGGCATCTTCGGCGCGCTGGCGAACCGCCTCGGGAATCTCGTTGCTGACCGTCGACCAATCCTTGCCATCGGTGTCCGGGCTCTCTTCTCGTTCGGGCCCAGGCAGAGGAGTCAGCGGCGTGCCGCGAATCACCGTCGGTTGCTCGTCGGCCTCTTCGAACTCCTTGATGTTGTTGTTCGGACTCGATGTGAACAGCGGATTCTTGCGAATCTGCGTCGCTTCTTCGCTGGGGGCCAGCCCAAAACGCCCCGGATCGATGCCCTGTTTGCGCATCTCGGCTGCAACGACCGACTGATCGACGAGCTTGGTGGGCCCATCGGTGATCGACTCTTCGGTGGGGCCGTCTAGGTCGTCGCGTGGCTCGAGGGGCCGAGGAGACAAACTGGAGTTTCGGCCCCCATTTCCGCGCCGTGACTTTGGAAATAGGCGTTTGATGTAGCTGGCGAGGGTCGTGTGGGTGAACACGAATCCCGACTCGTGGAAGAATCGGTCGAGCGCCTCTTTAAAGGCTGTCGCTGTAGCGAATCGCTCCTCGCGCTTCACGCGCAGGCACTTGTCGACAATCGTGTTGAGCTGGAAGGGAACTTCGGGGTTGAGTTGATCGACCGGAATGTACTTGCCGGTCCGCACCGCCTCGAGCGTCGACATCTCGCTCTCGGCACGGAAGGGGTGGCTGCCTCCCAACATCTCGTACAGCACCACCCCGACCGCAAACAGGTCACTTCGCTGGTCCAGATCCTTGGCGCCGGCCGCTTGCTCTGGCGACATGTAGTCAAAGCGGCCCTTGATAACGCCGGCCTGGGTCTCTTGGGCCTTGAGGGCGGCACGAGCGATTCCGAAGTCGGTGAGCTTTACCTCGCCCTGGAAGGACAGCAGGATGTTCGGCGGCGACACGTCGCGGTGGATGATGTTCAGCGGTACCGGACGGCCTCCACGCATGACTTGTCGCTGATGCGCGTACTCAAGTCCCTTGAGGAGCTCGATGGCGATGAAACAGGCATGAGGCACCGGCAGCCGCAGCCCTCCCTCGGCCGCGCGTTTGAGCACGGCTCCAAGGTCGTTGCCGTCGACGTACTCCATCGCGATGTACCAGACCTTGTCGACCTGGCCCAGATCGAGGATCTGCACGATGTTGGCGTGAGACAGCAGTCCCGCCACCTTGGCCTCGTCGACGAGCATCTTGACGTACTCGGCGTTCATCGACAGGTGCGGCAAGATGCGCTTGATAGCAAAGGTACGCTGGAAGCCACCAATGCCCTCGAGACGCGCCTTGTAGATCTCGGCCATGCCGCCTGTAGCGATGCGCTCCAGGATCTGGTACTTGCCAAATGTCTGTACGGCTGGCTTCGCCAAGGTCACTACATCCAGGGGACGCATACACCAGTGCAACAGCACACGCCCGATCGGCAGGGTAGCTCAAGTGCGGACGACAACCCGCCCCAGCCCCATGTGTCTCATCGAGGTGCAATCGCCGCATCTGCCGTCCTCGTGGCGCTATGGTCGGTCGCCACCTTCGCTTCAGGTCCAGTCAGGGGACTCATCGCCGGCACAGCAGAACAGGTCGAAGTGGCGCTTGGCCTCGATCTCGCTAAAGGCGCTCCCCCACAAGACACCACCAAGAACAAGGCAACCAAGAAGTGATGCCAGGAGCTGCCGACGCCATCCTGCTGCTTGCCTGCGGGGTCGCCACCTACACCGACATGAAGGACGGCAAGATTCCCAATGGAATCACCGCCCCTCTGATGATGGCCGGCTTGCTGCTCAACCTCATCGACGGTGCATTGGTGTTCGCGCTCCTGGGCCTCGCATTCGCGTTCGTCATCCACTTCAGTCTGTGGGCTGCCGGCGTGGTCAAAGGCGGCGACGCCAAGCTGATGATGGGCGTCGGAGCCGTAATCGGCTGGCGCGAGGTCCTCGAGACGACGTTGTGGCAATTTGTTCTGTTCGCACCAGTCGGACTCGTCTTCCTGGCAATGGTCGGGCGACTGGGCAATTTCTTCGAGACGCTGAAGTGGTTCTCGTTCAAGGTTCGCGGCGTGGAGTACCCAAAGCCCGACCAGCAAACGTGGATGATCAAGGCCCCCATCATTTTGGCGGCCGTCTACGTGTCCAGGCTGACCAACTTGTTGGGCACCGAAGCACTCTGAGGGCGACCACAGACACGCTGTGACCGCGAAAGACGCGCGAACGTGATCTTCTGCTGGACGGGGAGCGCGACTCAGCTACACTGCGCGTCGGAGGATTCATGCGAAGCCGAGAGGTTCTGGCCCTAGGGGGCCTGACGGGCATCCTATTGGGAGGATTCGCGGCCTGCGTATGGGTCACGGAAGATGACCTGCTTGCGGCGCTAGACGCTGATGGCGACGGCTGGTACCGCGGAAACACGGCCAACGAAGACGGCTTCGATTGTGACGACCAAGACCCTCTGACCTTTCCCGGCGCTCCCGACCGACGCGGCGACGGCTGCAACACCGACTGCGACAACGAACCCGACAGCGATGGCGACGACTGGCCCGACAGCTCCGACTGCGATGCCAACGACCCCCAAGTCTATCCCTGCAGCACCTTCGAGAGCCTCGATGACGGCGGCGCAGACATGGACTGCGACGGCCTCGATGGCGTGCGCACCGCTCCCTGCTCCACGGCTGACCCCTCAGTCAGCTCCGACGACTGGGCCGAGCTCGAGAGCATGGGCCTGACGATGGAGATGTACGACGAGCTGTCCTGCGAAGGCGGCGAAACGGACACCGATACGGACACCGACACCGACACCGATACCGATACCGACACCGATACCGACTCGGACACCGATACCGATACC
>CAYYHT010000390.1:0-7485 GCA_964471355.1 uncultured Enterobacteriaceae bacterium | reverse complement strand
ACCCGTTCGGTCGCAAGCTCCCTACCCCCCACGGCCAAGGATGGGATGCCTTGATTTCACTTCTAGCCCTGCTGGTCGCGCCTGCTGTTGCGCAGGAGTCCTATGAAAAGGACTTCCGTGGGCACATCGATCAGGCGAAGTTCTTTATTCGGCGAAAATGGTACAAAGACGCCGAATATGAGCTCGAGGCAAGCGTCAAGCTGGCCGATGGCAAGCTCGACCCCGAGGCGTGGTTCATGCTGGCGCAGGTGCGCTACGAGCTGACAGATGTCGAAGGCGCCCGGGACGCTGCGAAGCGCAGCCACACCTACGCGCGGACCGATGAGCAACTCGCCCAGGCCGCCGGCTTCAGCCAATACCTGCTCGAGCAGTTCGGAGTGGTCGAGGTTCGCGCTCCCCATACGGGCATGAATGCGGCGCTCGACATTCAGCTCGAGAGCGTGCTCTTCGACCCCAACCTGAAGCTGTACCTCGAACGCGTCGACGCGGTGTTTGGCGACAAGGTGTTGCTGCCAAAGCGCTTTGGGCTGCCCGCAGGCACCTACCGAATCAACGGCCGCCAGATCAGCATCGAGCCCAATGACTACGTGGGCGTGGACCTGCGCCTCGACGAGGTCAGCGGAAAGAGCCCGCTGGCCACCGTGCAGGTCGCCCAAGTCGAGATCTCTGCCGGGGGCGGCGCATGGCTCGGCGGCAAGGTCTCGAACCTGTACCCCAGCCTGACCACACAGATCGCCTACACCCAGCCGCTGGGACCGATCATCGGTGGCGTCATGCTCGACTGGACGCCCCAGGCCTACCAGACTGTGTGGGGAGCGGTTTCCCTCTCCAGCGCACCATGGACGCTAGGCGGACGGGTCGGCGTGCTGATTCCCGGCATGGAGCCTCTGCAAGTGCGTCCCTCGATCGGGTACCGCTATGGCTACATCGCTGGCTTTGAGCTGCCGTGCGCCGATGCCGGTGACAGCTTCGCTTGCCAGGACGGTGCTGTGGCCGATGTCATGCTGTACAGCGTCGGCCGAGCCCACGTGCCGCTGTTCGAACTGTCGATCGAGCTGCTGGACCGGAAGAAGAGCCAAGGCGTAGGGTTTGGTGTCAAGGGAGTGGTCGAAGAGGCCATCGGAACCCTGCCCGAGTCCGCCGAGGCCCGACGCACCGACAACGACAACCCGCTGCTGTACACCATCGGCGGTGAGCGAACCTTTACCGCCACCGGCTTCCGCGTCACCGCGAATCTCTCCATCGCCTTCTAGGAAAAACTCGTTCATGCGCACCCTGATCCTGTTGATGCTGCCGCTGCTGGCTCTGGCAGAACCCATGGAGGTTGCCGCGCGCGACGGTGCCAATCTGCAGCGCCCAGTCTGGTCTGCGGACGGCGCACAGCTCGCATACGAAGCCAACTTCCACGAGGCCAAGAAGGTGGAGCTCTACGTGGGGGACCCCGCAGCCAAGCGCTTTCAACGCATCTCTCCCGCATCGTCTGGCGTCAGCAGCATGACGGCTGGCTTCTCGACCACCTCCTCGGGCGGATCTGTGGCCCACGAGCTGACCTGGAGCCCGCCCGGCATCGGGCGCTTCATCTATGCAGGCACCAACGAGATGGGGGACTTCGACCTGTACATCGCGGGCGGCGGTGCGATTGCTGCCCACCCCGGCGCCGATGGCGGGGCAGCGTGGTCCCCTGATGGCAAGTGGATCGCGTTCACCAGCGCACGCACGGGCCAAGGCGACGTGTACCTGATCGACGTCGCGTCCATCGAGAAGCCCCCCCGCCAGATCACCTCGGACAAGACGTCGGCCGAGCTGTACTTGGCGTGGTCCGATCACGGCGGCAAGCTCGCCTGGGTCGGCCATAGCGGAACCACCGGGGACAACATCTGGCTGCTGCCGGCGCTCGATGACACCCCAATCAAGCTGACGTCGATGACGGGCTCGCAGAGCCGCCCCAGCTTCAGCCCCAATGGCAACCTCGTCGCTTTCTATGCCACCGGTGCCGACAGCAAAGACCGGTGGGACCTCTACGTGACGACAGCCCAGTCCGACAGCAAACCTACGCGCATCTTGCAGAGCGTGGTTCCCAATGCAACCGGTCCCGCCTGGCATCCCAGCGGCGATGCACTAGTGACCGTGCTTGACGACGACCAGCGCTTCGACCCCATCGTCACTGTCCCTGTCGATGGCGGGGACCCGACCGTTGTCGAGCTCGGCACAGTGGGCCATGGCGACATCGACGTCGCCCAGGGCAAGGACGGAAAAGCCCGCATCGCATACGTCGCCCAGGGCCGAGTGACAGATACGACGCGGGCATTCAAGAAGCTCTACGTGGCCCAGCTGCCATAGTCCGACCGGCTAGAGAGTCAGCTCGGGCTTCCAGTTCGCGATCTCGACGAGCTCGTCCGTGGGGCCGTCATTGAGCACCACCAAGTTGCCGTTGGGCGCCAAGGCCAGACCGGCGATGTCGATGACTCCAAACTCGGCCAGGTCCATCATCGGAGTGGGCTCGCCGTCCTGACCCAGCTTCATCTGGAAGAGGAGCGCTCCGCGGCCCATCAAAATGCGGTCCTCGCTGTCCATCACGATGCCGCCCGCCGAGAAGTCTGCCCAGGGCAGGTCGAACCATGCGGTGGGCTGGCCGCCGATCTCGCGGTCCCACAGGCCGATCGACGCAATGAGCGGGCCGTCGCCAAAAGTCTGCGGCTGGGCCACAATCTGGTCGGTGATCGGGTTGTAGCTCACGCTGTTGGTCAGCTGGTAGGTCTCGATCCAGTCACCGCCAGTCTCCATGAAGCCGGGCTCGTAGCAGAAGTGCTGTGTGGTGGTCTTGGTCTCGAGGTCGAACAGCAGTCCGTCACTCTCGACGGTGACGGCGAACTTGCCACCGCCAACGGCCACAGCGTCGGTGTAGGGCCGACGGTCCCAGCCATCGATCGGCACAAGCTGCTGCCAGCTGGCGACTTCTTCCAGGCCCGATTCGGTCACCAGGAACATGCCGTTGCTGGCGTCGAGCACGTACTGCGCGCCAGTGTCGGGGTCGACGGTGACGCCGACTGCGGGGGACTGCATGGGCAGTGGGATGGCGGTCCGACTGGCGACCTCGGTGTGCTCAAACGGAGCGGGAGCCATGGTCGGAATCAAGCTCGGCGCGTCTGGACCGGGCTCGTCGCCGGTGACGTTGCACCCGGTCAAGGCCAAGGTCGAGAGGGCTGCGAAGCAAAGGATGCGAGTCATGTTGGGTCTCCACGGTGTCCGTGCAAACAACATGACGTGCGCCGACTCCAAGCGCTATGGCGAGACTGCACAAACCATGGGGCAGATCTGCCTTGGGGTGTGCAGAACTGCTATTTCCAGCCGCAGTCGCGGTCCTTGTTCTGCTCTTCGAGGTAGGTCATGAGCGGACTGAAGTACTCGACCAGCGGCTCGGCCGTCATCTGGCGGGTGCCCGTCATGGCTTCGAGTGCGTCGGGCCAGGGCTTGCTGGCGCCCAGGGTCAGCATGGTCTTGAGCTTGTCGCCTGCCTCGGTGCTGCCGTAGACCGAGCATTCGTGCAGGGCTCCGGTGTTTCCGGCGGCCTCGCACATGGACTTGTGGAACTGGAACTGCAGCACGTGGGCCAGGAAGTACCGCATGTACGGCGTGTTCGCGGGGATGTGGTACTTGGCACCCGGGTCGAAGTGCTGCTCGCCGCGCGGAGTGGGCGGTCCGATGCCCTGGTACTTGGCGCGAAGCATCCACCAGTGCTCGTTCCACTTCTCGGGGGGGACCTTGCCGCTGAACACGTCCCAGCGCCACTGGTCGATCATGCGACCAAAGGGCAAGAAGGCGATCTTGGACAGTGCGGTCTGCATCTGCTGGTTGATGACCGCTTCGTTGGCCGCCGAGGCCTCGTCGAGCAGGCCCACCTGTTTGAGGTAGGACGGGGTCACCGACAGCGCGATGGCATCGCCCACGGCCTCATGGAAGCCGTCGTTGGCGCCCTGCTGGAACAGGACGGGCTCGGTGTAGTAGTAGCGGTAGTAGTAGTTGTGACCCAGCTCGTGGTGGATCGTGATGTAGTCCTCCATCGTGGGCTTGATGCACATCTTGATGCGCAGGTCGTTGTTGTAGTGGGGGTCCCACGCGCTGGCGTGGCAGACAACATCCTTGTCCTCGGGCTTCTCGAACATCGAGCGTTCCCAGAAGGTGTCGGGAAGCTCGGCGAGGCCCATCGAGGTGAAGAAGCCTTCACCGGCCTCGACCATCTTCTTGGAGTCGTACTCTTTAGCCACGAGTGCTGCGGTGACGTCGATGCTGGGCTGTCCCTCGTAGGGCTCGATGTCCGAGTACAGGTTCTCCCAGCTCTGTGACCACATGTTGCCGGTCAGGTGGGCCGGAATGAGTCCATCGGTGGCGACCTTTTCGGCTCCGTATTTCTCGGAGAGCTTGGCCCGCACGTGGCAGTGCAGCTGCTCGTACAGCGGCTTGACCTGGTCCCAGAGCCGGTCGACTTCGACCTCAAAGTCCTGAGGAGGCATGTCATAGCCGCCGCGCCACATGGCACCGACGTTGTCGTAGCCGATGTCGCGGGCGCCTTCGTTGCCCAGGTCGACGAACTCTTTGTACATGGGCCTCATGGGCACCGACACCGTTCGCCAGCCCTCCCAGGCTGCGAGCTGGGCATCGTAGTCGCGGCTGGTGGCGAGCACATCGGACAGCTGGCCCAGGTCACGGCACTCTTTGGCTTCGCCTTCGCCCGTGCAGACTTCGCCCTTGCCGTACATGCTCGACAACTCGGAGCTGATGCCCGCGAGCTTCTCGCGCTTGGCGGCATCGGCCGGTGCGGGCAACGAGGTGGCAAGCTTCAGCAGATTCAGCTGACGGCGGGTGCGCTCGTCGACGCCCTGGACCTTGTCGAACTTGGCGGCATCGTTGATGGCGACAGTCAGGTAGGCCATCACCTCGGCCTCGGCCGCTGTGGCCTTCTTCTCGTTCTCGTCATTCAGGTCCGTGTAGTGGTCCCAAGCAGCGAGGTCGTTCTTGACCCAGACTTCGCGAAGCTCAGTGTCGACCTTGGCGGCGAACGCCTTGGCCTCGTCGGCAGTCGGCCCGGCATCGAGCACCACATCGGGGTTCCCGCCGTCAGGCAGCGCGTCCGGAGGCGCATCCCCGGTGCATGAGAACAGTGGAAGACACAGGGCAAGCAGCAGAGTCGGGTTTCGCATGGGCGGCAGCTATCCCTATTCCAGCACCCGTCCAGCAAGCTGGCCGCGGGAACCCATCCGGTCGCGGGATCCCTTCCCCCCACGGCCAGGGTCGGGATGCCTGCTCAGGCCTTCCGGTGGGGCCTCAACGAAATCTCCCAGTCGGGTTCGAGGAATGCTTCTTCAGGAGCGCTGATTCCGGCGGTCTCTTGCACAAAGAACACCACCAGCAACGGTTCGAGCTCCAGCAGCTTGCGAGCCTTGCTTGCGGGAATAATCCAGTAGTCCTCAGGCCGGTCGTCGTGCTTGACGGCCGCGATGGCAGCCTCGCCCACGCGCAGCTTGAGCGCCACTTTGTGGCTGACCGACACAAAGTCGATGTTCCGGCCATTGAGCTTCTTGAAGTGAAAACGCAGCTTGCCGCGCCCACGGATTCGGCTGTCCAAGACAATGCGTTCGACGCGTAGCTGGTGTTCAATCGCCGCGCGCTCACCCTCTCGCAGCCGACGACCTCGAGCGCGTTCCTGCAGACGCGCCTCGATGGCTTCGGCAGCCGCCGCCTGCTCGCGCGCCTGGACAGCCGCCCGCTTGTCGCGCCCACCCTGCTTCTTCTTGCGCTTCTTCTTCAGCTCACGATTGACGCGCTTTGCATCCTTTTTGGAGGCGAAGCCCTTCTTGAGCAGCTGGTCTCGAAGCGACATCGAGTCGCTATAATCCGCCGCGTGAGTGATCCCGAGCCATCAGTCACGCACGTAGATGCTGGTGTTGTGCACGTTGGTGCCGCCGCCGCTGCTGCTGGTGCCAGACTCAAGTCCGCAGAAGTGCAGGTTGGAGCCGAAGCGGTCGGTGCCAAAGCCGTAGCACTGCGGGCTGTCGGTGTAGTTGTGGTCGTACAGCCAGTATGTGCCGTGGTACCCGCAGATAGCTCTGCCGTCGCTGGTGTAGTCGCGGGTCTCGTTGATGAGGCCGTCACCCGTCTTGTCGCACTCGAGTCTGTAGTTGGTTGGGCGCTGGCCAACTCCCCACTCCGTCCATGTGGTGCCGCCCATCGCCGTCCACTTGAGGTAGCCCGAACCATTGCCAATGAAGATGCTGTCGGCAGGGCTGTCGACGCGCATCACGAACTCGGTGTTGGTCCACAGGGCTTGCCAGGCCGCGTTCGGCACCTTGCCTGATGCGGGTCCCTTGGGCTCGAGCGTCCAGTCGCCATTCTCGTTCACTGCTCCGGCAGAGGACAGGTCGTCGCCTGTGACCATGGCCAGAACCTTGGTCCAGCCGCCGCCATCGAAGTCCATGTCGCACCAGGTCTGGAAGCCAGCGCCGGTGTAGCCCGTGGGCAAAATCCAGTAGGTGTCCGACGTACTGCTGGGGTAGTCCGTCAGGATCTGCTGGCAGCTGGTTCCGGCTCCGGCTTGGGTGGAGCCGTCAGCACAGGCATCCCAGCAGCCGTCGTCCAAGTCATTCTGGTCGTCGCCTCCTGCCGAGAGCGCGGTGTGGCCGTCGCCATCCTGGTCATCATCATTGGCGCCGTCGCAGTTTTGGTCGACACCGTCGTACCAAATCTCGGTCGCATCGGGATGGATGTCGACATCGCCATCTTCGCAGTCGCCCTCGCAGCCCATCCATCCATCGCTGTCGCCATCGAGCTCGTCCGCTGGCAAGCCAGCACAGTCGTCGTCGACGCCGTTGCACTGCTCGCTCTCGCCGGGATTGACCTGGTCTTCGAGGTCGTCGCAGTCGTCGCCGTTGGCCACAAAGCCAGCCGGCTGCAGGCATTGCTCAAGCATGATGGTGTCTTTGCCGTACCCATCGCCGTCGTAATCCACGTACCAGCTGCTCAAGGCCCCCTCATCGACAGCGCCGTCGCAGTTGTTGTCGGCGTCGTCACAGACTTCGGTGCCGCCAGGAAGTGCGGTGGAGTCGTTGTCGTCGCAGTCGCCGCTCTGAGTCACGAATCCGACCGGGCAGTCGCACGCAAGCAGCGGCGTGTCGCTGTCTCCGTAGCTGTCCCCATCGCCATCGGGGTAGCAGGTGGAGACATCGGTCGCGCTGGGCTCGTCAGTCTCGCCGTCGCAGTCGTTGTCGATGTCGTCGCAGGTCTCGACACTTCCTGGGTAGGCGGCGGTCGAGGTGTCGTTGCAGTCGCTGCTGTCGCTCAGGTAGCCCTCGGGCTGATCACAGGCCAAGGCGGTCTGCCCCGGGTCGCCGAAGCCATCGCCGTCGTCGTCCGCAAACCACGTGGTCTCGCCTTGAGCCCCCTGTTCGTCGATGACCCCATCGCAGTCGTTGTCGATGTCGTCGCAGCTCT
>CAYYHT010000389.1:0-7489 GCA_964471355.1 uncultured Enterobacteriaceae bacterium | reverse complement strand
TGATTGACGAGGCAATCGTCCCAGTCCTTGCCGCCGAGCTCGGCGTTGCCGTCGCTGGCGATGGTCGTCAGCTTGGTGCCGTTGATCTCCATGACGGTGACGTCGAAGGTGCCACCGCCGAGGTCAAAGACCAGCAGCTTGCGGTGATCACCCAGCCGGTCCATGCCGTAGGCAATCGCGGCTGCTGTCGGCTCGTTGATGATTGAGAGCACGTTCAGGCCGGCAATCTGGCCCGCTTCTGAGGTCGCGCCGCGCTGGGCGGAGTTGAAGTACGCCGGAACCGTGATGACGACGTCGTTGATCTCTTTGCCGAGCAGTTCCTCAGCGTCTTCTTTCAGCTTCTTGAGGATGAGCGCAGAGACTTCTTGAGGTGTGTAGTCACGCCCCCAGAACTCGACGGTGTAGCCATCTTCTCCCATCTGCCGCTTGATGAAGCGACAGATATTGTCGGGGTCGATGACCACCATCTTTACGGCCTCTTCGCCGACAACGCATGCGTCTTCGTCGTAGAAGTGGACCACAGATGGAGTAGTGGCAAATCCCTCTGCGTTCGTGATGATCTCGGGCTTGCCGAATTGGTTCACGATCGACATCGCAGAGAATGTCGTTCCGAGATCGATACCTAGGACAATGTCGTCGTCAGCCATGGGTCAGTACCGGTCGCTACTGCTTCTTGAATCGGGCAATCACTACTTCTTCGGGTCGCAGTCCGCGGTCCGCACGCGCAAAGCCGCGCTTGAGCACCTGAGTGATCTTGTTGTTGTCTTCTTCCGAATCTGCTGGAACCACTTTGACTGCCTTGTGGATCTTGGCGTCGAAGCTCGTCGATTCATCGATAGGCATGACATCGCGTCGGTACAGCACTTCGAGGAACTCGTCGATCAAGTACTGAAATGAATCAGCGATGACGTCGGGGCTCATTTCCTGCTTGATCAGGCTCTCTTGAAACCAGTTGAGGCTGTCGTAGAACAGCAACAGGTCGAGCAGCAGTGGCTTCTCGGACTGAAAGAGGAAGTCGTCTTTGTATTGACGGAGCTCCTCGTACAGCTTGTCGAACGCCTTGTTCTTTGCCTCGTCGTTGGAGAGGCGGGTCTCAAAGAGCTCTTTGAGCTCTCCGATGGCTTCTTCGCTTGCCACGCTGGACTCCTAGTTGCCCGATAGCTGGGTTGCGAGGTTGATGAAGGTTCCCTCAAGCTCGAGGGATTCGCCACAGAAGTGGTAATCCTCGGGGCGCGAGGCCAAGCCCTGCAGGAATCGCTGTTCGACCTGGTCGCCAACACCAATCGTGATGACGCGGGCGCCAGAGGTTCTGAGGCGATGGATCTCGGCGACCGTCGCGTCGGGATCGTCTGGATGACCATCGGTCATGATCAGGAAGACTCGTTGCACGCCGGCTCTGGGCCGAAGCAGCGTTCGGGCATCGTACAGACCCTCGCTCATCGGTGTGGAGCCGATCGGGGTCAGTTCTTCGATGGCCCACTTGAGCTTTTCGATGTCACCGGTGGGCGGTGCCTTGACCCCACCAGGGAACGCGATGACCGCGATCTGGCGGTTGGGCTGTTCGAGGGTCTTCTCGGCGAATCCAAGCGCGGCGGCACGAGCGGCGGTGATGTTGCCCCCGTACATCGAGCCAGAGCAATCCATGATCAACGCGACCTGCATGGGGGCGCGGTTGTGTGCCAAGTCCTCGAGGGTGACGTTGCCGCCTGCGAGGCGGTGCGGCAGGATCTGTCCCGTAGACAGATCCATGGCTTCGACCTCGACGATGCCGTTGCTGTTGTAGCGATAGGTCATCGACAGGCGACTCTGGCCCGCTAGGCGAGCTGGAATGCCGTAGAACTCGAAGTGCCCTAGGACCGTCGCTTGAAGCGGGTCGTCCTCTTCGCCCTGAACAAGCCACAGGTCGATGGTCGTCTGACCATCATGTGTTGTGGCGTAGTCGTCGCGGGTTCGCTCGGCGGGAATGCGTGTGTTTCGCGGAATGATGCGCGAATTGAACAACTTTTCGTCTTGGTAGACGACCATGCCCAGGCTGTGGGAGGTCACGTCGTGCGTACGAATGTCGACGGGCGATTCTTCGCCTGCAAGCTCGGCAGCCTCGATCGCGGCCTGCAGAGCGGCGCCGAGCGCGATCGCTTCGTCCGGGTTGATGTCAGTGGCCGGTGGTCGGCCGAACATCTTCTCGAGCGAATCGCGACACATCGGCATGCGGGTCGAGCCGCCGGCGACGAGAATGGTGTCGATGGAACTCGGATCGGCCTTGGCGTCGGTCAGTGTTCGCTGAACCAGCGCCACGGTGCGGTCCAAGAGGTCTGCAGTCAGCTCTTCGAAGGTCACACGGGTGACCGGCAGACGCAGAACCTTGTTTCCGTAGTCGTGGAAGATGTTGACCTTGGGGCGGCGCGTCAGGCTGATTTTCGCTGAAACGCACTTTTGGCGAAGGTCGTGGTAGCTGGCCAAATCTTCGAGGGGATCGAGCCCGTGCTTGGCCTTGAACGCCGCGGCGACGTGAGCGATGAGCGCGTCGTCCCAGTCTTTGCCGCCAAGCTTGTGGTCTCCGCTGGTGGCGATGACGTTGATGTCATTGCCGACGATGTCGACCAAGGTGACGTCGAATGTGCCGCCGCCAAGGTCGTAGACGAGCACGCGCTGGTCGTTGCCAATGTTGTTGAGGCCATAGGCAAAGGCCGCTGCGGTCGGCTCGTTGATGAGCTTGAGGACCTGAAGGCCCGCCAACTCACCAGCCGCCAATGTCGACTTGCGCTGGATGTCATTGAAGTAGGCGGGAACCGTGATGACGGCCTTGTCTACCTTATGACCCAGGCGCAACTCGGCGTCGTGCTTGAGCTTGGACAGAATGAAGCCCGACAACTGCTCGGGGGTGTAGCCCTTGCCGCGGTAGTCGAACGTGTAGTCGTGGTTGCCCATCTCACGCTTCACGAATTCGACGACTTGGTCTGGATAGACCATGGCCGCCTGTTTCGCGTAGTTGCCAATAATGACGTCGTCGTCCTCAAAGAGGATGACGGATGGGGTGATGCGGTCACCTTCTGCGTTGGGCAGCAACTCTGGAATGCCGTGTTCATTGACATAGGCAATTGCAGAGAAGGTGGTGCCGAGGTCGATACCGACCGCGCCGGTCGTCATGTAAGGGCCTCCGAACGCCGTACGAATGGGAGGATCCTGACCCGGCCTCCCGATACCCGGCGGAGTATAGCGAAGTCAGTCGATGCAACCAAGGCGGGTGGACATGCAAGAGCTGATCCTGGCGTCCGGCAGTCAGTGGCGCGCCAAAATGCTGCGTGACGCGGGGGTCCGAGTGCGTTGCATCGAGTCGCTTGTTGACGAGTCAGTGGTGCAAGCGATGGATCCGGTGGTGCTTGCGACGACTTTGGCGCGCGCAAAAGCCGATGTGGTGCATCAGGCGAATTCGAGCTCGTGGGTACTCGGCGCAGACCAGGTTGTCTTCTTTGAGGGTGAGGTGTTCGGCAAGCCGACGGATCCGGCGGATCACTTGCGCCGGTTGCGCAGTATGCGGGGCTGCACGCACCAACTCGTCACGGCGTTTGTCCTGTTGGGCCCAAACGGGCAGGTGAGCGAGGGCCATGAGCGCACTGACCTGACCGTTCGCGCAGACCTGAGCGACGCCGAGCTGCGCGCCTATGTCCAGACGGGTGAGGGGTCAGGTTGCGCCGGTGGATACGCGGTCGAGGGGCATGGAGCGTGGTTGTTTGAGAGCATCAACGGAGATTGGAACAACGTGATCGGACTTCCGTTGTTCCGGGTGCTGACCGTCCTGCGCCAATATGGATGGGTCTATAGAGGAGACGACGCGCCGTGAAGAACGAGCTGGCAGAACTGGTCGCCGATGCGCTCGCAGTAGTCGAGCACAACCGGTTGCGTGGCGCGGCGAACGAGCCGATCCACAGTGAGCCTGTCCCGGTAATCCCCGCCGATGATGCGGATCCGGCTTCCGAGAGTGGCGCCAACGCGGCGGGCTGGGCGGCGTTGGCCAGCGAAGCTCGCAGTGATGCACCCGGTGGCACGGTGACGCTTCAAGGTATTCGAGCTGACCTCGGCGACTGCCAACGGTGCGGGTTGTGCAACGGTCGTTCGAACATCGTGTTTGGAGTCGGAGCACCCAAGGCTGACCTGATGATCATTGGTGAAGCACCGGGTTTTCACGAGGATCAGCAGGGCGAGCCCTTTGTTGGCAACGCAGGGCAGCTACTTGATCGCATGCTCGCTGGGGTGTTCGGCCTTGACCGAAACGAGGTCTACATCGCCAACATCGTGAAGTGCCGCCCCCCTGGCAATCGCAACCCGGAACCAGAAGAGGTCGCGTCCTGCCTGCCGTTCCTCATCGGTCAGATCCAGGCTGTGTCCCCCAAGGTCATCGTCGTGCTCGGGTCGGTGGCGCTCAAGAACCTGTTTCAGACCAACCAGGGAATCATGCGCAACCGCGGCACCTGGAAGACCTACAGAGGCATTCCAGCCATGGCGACATTCCATCCCGCCTACTTGTTGCGCAATCCCGAAGCGAAGCGCGATTGCTTCAACGACCTAAAGTCGGCGTTGGCCAAGTACAACGAGCTGGGCGGAAAGAGGACCAAGCCCTCTCCTTATTAGGGCGACTCAGGTTTGCCCGGTAGCGGTGGCCATGCGCCGCATCACTCGGACGCTAGATCCTCGATGACTTTGGCCAGCCCTTCGACCACGCGAGCCATCGCTTCGTAGTCGAGGGTGTCAGGCGTATCGGTGGGCTCGTGGTAGTGCGGATTGCGGTTTGGAGCGGTGTCCGTGACCATCACTCCTGGGTAGCCCTGCTCCCAGAAGCTCCATTGGTCGGACCAAGTCACGCCCTGGATGAACTCGGGAGCCGCCACCCCGATGGACGGAAACTGGGCGTGGTCCCGGAACGAGCCCACGACATCGCGGGTCAGCCGGCGTGACTTCGTGTTGCCCACAAAGCCAATGAAGTTGCCGGTGTTCGGCAAGAAGAGGCTGAACGGGAAGGGGTAGACTTGGCTGCCAGGCTCGTCGGTGTAGTAGCCGATGGTCTCGAGGGAGAGCATGGCGGTGACGTTCTCGCCCCGGTCTTTGAGCATGCGGGCGTAGTGGGTGCTGCCCATGGCTGGCCGCTGGAAGTACGGCGGTTCCTCGTTGACCAGAAATACGAAGCGAATCGTGCGCTCATGAGGCTGGTTCTGCAGCATGCGCACCAGCTCGATGAGGGCGGCTGTCCCGCTGGCGTTGTCGTCGGCCCCGGGCGTCGTCCACACAGTGTCGTAGTGGGCGGCAACGACCACCGTCTCGTCGGATCCCGACAGCGCGGTCTCGAGGTTGACCCAGCTGGGCTCTGCCCCGTCGACGAGCTGCGTCGTGAAGTCGGTGCCAGGCAGCTGACCGCGAATATAGGAACGAGCGCGGTTCTTTCCTGCGGCGTCGTGGCGCGGAGTCGCGGCCAAGGCCTTGACATGGGCCTCGAGTTGAAACTTCAGCTCGGCCTGGGACGCGGAGATGGCGGGCAGCGCACCGGTATGTGACTTGCCAGGCATGGACAGCATGCAGCTGACGCCCAGCAATGGAGTGCCGAGCACCAGTCCAGTCAGCCCGATGAGCGCCGCGAGTCGGGTGCGGTTCAGCCCTTCCAGCCTTTGAGCAGGTCGCCAAAGGTGCCGAAGCTCTCTTTGCCCTTGCCCTTCTTGTGCTTGCGCCAGGCCTGGTCGCCAGCACTGGCGCTGGCCTTTTGGGTGAGAGTCAGCCGATTGCGCTGCACATCCATCTCTTTGACCCGTGCGGTGACCTTGCGGCCGCGACGGTAGCGCTGGGCCAAGACCGTGCCCGCAGGCAGATCGACTTCGCGCACCGAGAGCCAGCCGGAGCGGCCGTCGTCGAGGTCGATGACGACCCCATTGCCGAGCACCTCACGAACCGTACCGGTGACGGTCTCGTCGGGAATGGCGGGGGTGTCTGCGGCGGCCTTGAAGCCAACGGCGGCCAAGGCCAAGCGGTTGCGCTCGAGGTCCACCTCGAGAAGTGTCACGTCGATACGGTCGCCCTCGGCGGGCAGGGGGCCACCGGCTCGGGACTGATGCATCAGGCCGTGCAGGCCAGGAGCCAGCTCGACGAAAGCGCCGAAGGGCTCAATGCGAACCACCAATCCGCTGTAGGTCCCGCCTTCAATGAACTCGGTACCCACTAAGTTGGTCCACGGTGATGCACCCGGGTCCTTGGCGCTTAGGGTCAGCTTGCGGGCTTCATGGTCGATGTCCAGCACGCGCACTTCGAGGCGCTGACCGCGGGCTGCGGTTGCCGAAGGGTCCCAGGACAGCTCGCGCGTTGGAACGAGGCCGTCCACGCCGCCCAGATCGACGAACACGCCGAACTTTTGAACGTTGCTGACCTGGCCATCGAAGGTGTCGCCCACGGCGACGGTCGACCAGAACTCGGCGATCTTTTCTTCGATGTTGGCTTCGAGCAGGATGCGGCGGCTGACGACCACCTTCTCGTCCGCTTCGATGATTCGGAAGGTGTAGGTGTTGCCCACATAGGTGTCGAGATCGGGATTGAGCAGGCGCTCCATCTGCGAGCGCGGGCAGAATGCGCGAACGGACCCGATGCGGACATCAAAGCCGCCTTTGTTGTGCCCGACGACCTTGCCCTCGACCGGGGCCTCGCTGGCGACAGCCTCTTCGAGGAATTGGTCCGCTGCGGCGCCCGACAGGCGCTTGGACAAGCTGATGCCCCACTCGCCAGAGGACATGACATATGCGGTGACTTCGTCGCCCACTTGCGGGTCGTCGAACTCGTCGGCATCCATCTGGCCTTCTGACTTGGCACCGATTTCGACGAACACGCCTTCGCGACTGATGCGCGAGATGGTTCCGGTGACTTGGTCTCCGACGCTGGCGGCGCGACCCACAGAGTCGAGGTCCATGAGCGCGGCCAGATCGTCCATGCTCATGTTGGCGATCTCGGCCAGATCGGTCTTTTGCAGGCGCGGGGATTCTGCCGGCTTCGCCTTGGGTGCGGGAGAGGGCTTGGCAGCAACTTCCGGGACAGCCTGTGCCTCGTCATCGGGAAGGTCTGCAAGGATGTCTGCTTTGCGGGTGCGTGTCGTTCGGCCCATCTCGGTCTCCGGGAAGCCGCGAGTTGTATCCCATCGGCTATATGGCGGCTCGTGATGCTCCTGCTGCTGGCCCTCTCATGCACCTCTCCGAGTCCCGTGGATTCAGAGACTGACGTGCCCGAAATCGACGCGGATGCCGATACTGACGCGGATTCTGACGTCGATGCGGACACGGACTCGGATTCTGATGAGGACACCGAACCTCCAACGGACACGGACACCGACTCCGACGAGCCCTTGAGCCTCTGGCTGCAAGTCACAGCCGGCCATGCGCACACGTGCGGGCTGCGCCTGGACGGCGCCATAGAATGTTGGGGCCTGGACGGGGCGGGTGAGGTCAGCGACACGCCGACGAAC
>CAYYHT010000388.1:5091-7513 GCA_964471355.1 uncultured Enterobacteriaceae bacterium | reverse complement strand
ACCCCCATCACCGACATCAAGACCACCCCCCGGTGGATGCAGCCCATCGCGCTGTTCATGGTGCTGGCCTTCGCCGCCTACTTCCTCATCGCGTTCTGGCCGCCCTACGGCATGAAGACACCTCCATGGGTCTCGTTCGGCCGCTGGCGCATGTTCACGTCCAAGGTCACCACCCACGTCGGCATCGAGGTGCGGGCCATCGCGAGCCCCGGCGCACCCCCCACCAAGGTCGATGTCGACGCCATGTTCCCCTACCGCTGGGGCAGTGGACCGCGGCACCAATACCCCTGGTTCCGCAAGCGAGGCTCGGCACTGCGCATGCTGTCCGAAGCCACCTGCAAGCGCATCGAGCCCACGCCCTACCAGATGACCGTGGTCGAGCAGCGCTGGCGCATGACACCGGGTCGCTACGTGCAGCCCAAGCGCAAGGTCAAAGAGAAGGTCCTGCTCAACTGGAGGTGCGGCTCGCCGCTGCGCATGCCTCCCGGCGAGGTCTGGTGAATTCAATATTACGCCACACCGCCACCAAGCCGGTCTTGGGGACCCGTCCGGTCGCAAGCTCCCTGCCCCCCAAGACCGGGGCGGTGATGGCTTGAGGCGGTTCCTGGACTGGTTCTTTGCGCCGGAGTGGGCGGGTGGATGGACGTTCACCCGCTACATGTGGTGCTTTGCGGCCTTTTTGGGGCATGGCAAGCGCATCTTCGGCATTCCCGGCCCCTACGCGAACGAAGAAATCCTGCTGACCTCGGGCTACTTCAAGCTCGTCAACGTGGTCATCTTCAGCCCCACCACCGCCATGATGATCTGGGCCGGCGGCGTGCTGGGCATCTTGATGGTCGCGCGGGGAGGCAAGACCTTCCACCTGGGCCTGATGCTGTGGTTCGTGTGTGCCTGGGCTCTGCTGGCTCAAGAAGCCCTCAACATCAAAGCCTGGGACCGCCTGACGACCTGGATTGCCTTGGTCCTGATGTTCTCGCCTGCCTATGAAGAACGCCTGTGGACCAAAAAACGCAGTCCCGCGGCCCGGTACAGCCTGCTCATCCTGTTCTGCGCCATCTACGGCTCGACCGGGTGGATGAAGTTCCTCAACGAGCCCGCATGGCTCGATGGCTCGGTGTTGCAGTACCACCTCGTCCACCAATGGCACGCCGGAAACCGCCTTGCAGCCTGGGTCAGCGGCCATCGCTGGCTGACAGCCCCCATGTGCTGGTGGACCTTGTTGTTCGAGTGCGGCTTCCCCTTCTTGGTCTGGTGGAAGCGGGCCAATCCGCCTCTGCTGCTGCTTGGAGCGCTGTTTCACGTGGGTCTGCTGCTGATGATGCAGGTCGGCCCCTTCGGCTTTGTCTCCCTGGCGGCCTACCCGGTGCTCATGCATCCCGAAGCGGCAAAGCGCCTGTTCGACCGAGGAATACGCCGGTTCGGCACACCGATGCCCTAGTCGGCCAGACCAAGCTCGCCGCTCCTTGATACAGGGCGCCCCATGCCGTCTGACCCCAAGCTCCGCGCCGTCATGGGCGCGATGTTCCTCATCAGCTTCAGCCTGATTCTGTTCGAGCTGCTGCTGACTCGGTTGTTCGCGGTTGTGCTGTTCGCACAGTTCGCTCACTTGGCCCTGGCCCTGGCTCTGCTGGGCATCTCGGTCGGCGCCATCGCCCAGCATCTCAAGCCCGATCTGGTCCCCGAAGAGGGCCTCGAGGAACGCCTCGGCTGGCTGGTCCTGCTGCAGGGCGTGCTGACCCTGATTGCCATCGTCTGCACCGTCGAGTTCCCGGTCACTGTGCAGTTCGCCGAGCCTCCGACCACCTACCAAGAGCGCTCTGGCATCAAAGACGACCTGCTGGACCCCGTGTGGTTCAGCCTGCTGCTGCCCATCCTCACTGCCCCCTTCGTCGCCGCAGGCCTGGCGTTCTCGGGCACCTTTCAGCGACGCCGCGAGTTCATCGGAGCCGTCTACGGAGCCGATCTCGTCGGAGGCGCCTTTGGTGCGGTCGTCTTCATTCCGCTGCTGGGTCTGCTGGCCGGGCCTGACATCGCGTTCTGCATCCTGGCTTCGACCACCATCTCGGCCGCTTGGCTGTTCCATGTCTCCGACCAGGCTGGCCGCGCCCGCACCATGCTCATCACCGCCGTCGCGGCCCTGGGGCTCGCGGGCATCAGCGCCGCGGGCACCGAGTTGATCAAGGTCTGCTACGCCGCCGGCTATGCCGAGACCAACGTCACCTACTCGGCCTGGACTGCCCTGACGCGGCTGTCTGTGCACGAAGACGACAAGCGGGGCGCCTTCATGCTGCTGGACAACACCAGCGCGTCTGAGATCGTACAGACCAAGGCCCGCCGCCAGTGGCTCGCCAAGCGCGCGGCCAACCGTGGTCTGGTGTTCCAGTTCCACCAAGCCCCGGCCCGCGTCGCCACTTTGGCCGCC
>CAYYHT010000388.1:0-5081 GCA_964471355.1 uncultured Enterobacteriaceae bacterium | reverse complement strand
GAGGTCGCTGTCGCACAGCACTATGGCTACGAGAACATCGAAGCCATCGACATCGCCGGCGAGATCTTCGACATCGTCGGCGACCGCTTTGCCGATGCCGAAGCCAACCCCTACACCCACGGCAATACCCTGCGCCTGAAGTCCGATGGCCGAGCCGCCATCCTGCACGCAAAGCAGCCATACGACATCATCCTCATGGTGCACGCCAACCTGTGGAGCAGCGCCGGACTGCTGGCCAATGCCTGGTCTCCCTCCCTGCTCGAGACCCGCGAGGCCTTCACCACCTACCTCGACCAGTTGACCGACGACGGCACCATCAGCTTCGGTCGCGGCGACCAGACTCCCCAGCTTGTGCGCGCAGCGGCCGCAGCCCTCAAAGAACGCGGCGTCACCGAGCCCCACAAGCACATCCTGTACGCCCGAGCAGACAGCAGTGTCATGCTGCTCAAGAAGCGGCCATTCACCCAGGCCGAGCGCGACAAAGCCGTGCGACTGCTGGGCACCTACCGCATGCGCAAGCTGTACATCGACCCCACCGCTCCGCTCACCAAACAGGTCAAGAACATCCTGCAGGGCAAGGCCATCATGACCGATGACCGGCCCTACCTGGACAAGCCGTCGATGATTGCCGACACGCTTGGCAAGGCCATGCGCAGAGCAACCGGCGAAGAGGAGGGGCCGCTCACCACCCTGTACCGCTCGGTGGTCATCCAGGCCTTCTTCGTGTTGCTGGCTGGCGGCCTGTTCATCTTGCTGCCCTTCGCCTTCCGCGGACCGTCACAGCTCGCAGGACTTGGAGGCGTGGGCCAGGGGCTGCTCTACGTCTGCTGCCTGGGCTACGGCTACCTGGCCGTCGAGACCGTCCTGGTGCACGAGCTGGTGCTATTTGTCGGCCACCCGACCTATGCCATCACCGTCGTCATCTTGGCGATGCTGCTGTTCAGCGGACTGGGCAGCATCTATACCGAGCGCATCGAGAAGGACAAGCTGCTGTCGACCCTGCGCCTGGTGCTGGGCATCGTGTTGCTGCTGGCCGCATTCCAGGCCTTTGCCGTGCCCGCGGTATTGCACGCATTCGCCCTGGGCCTGCCGCTGGCCGTGCGACTGGTCATCATCCTGGTGGTGCTGGCTCCGCTCGGCTTTGTGATGGGCATGCCCTTCCCGCTGGCCATGAAGCTCATTCCAGACAAAGCCGGCGGCATGGTGCCCTGGGCGTGGGCGCTCAACGGCTGGATGAGCGTCGTTGCCAGTCTGGTCACCGTCGTGGTGTCCAGAATGTACGGCTACTCCATGGCCTTTACCCTGGCTCTGGCGGCCTATGCGCTGGCCTTGGCGCTGGCGGGCACCATCCCTCGAATCGGCGAAGAGTCGTAGCTCCTCTGCCTAGCGCTCGCGGTAGGCAAACGAGATCGTCGGCCGCACGACGGCGGAGTCGTCCTTGTCATAGGTGCCGCAGTCTGGGCCGGGCGCTCCCTGGTTGCCGACCAACAGACGTTCGGCGCCGGCTCCGGTGGTGTTGTTCACGCCGCTGCCGCCACAGCTGTTGCATGGGTGGCTGCACGCGTGCTGGCAGTCAAAGTGCAGGTACACCGCGTGCCCCCAGTTGTAGCCGAAGTTCAGCTCCATCAGCACGTTCACGTTGGTGGATGCGGCAAACTGATTCACGCTCGCACCGTCGGCGCAGCTCCCGCCGGTCGCGCCGTGCCAGCCAATCTCGTAGCCCTGGCTGCTGACGTCGAGGGTGCCCGTGGTCGCGCTGCCCTTGCACTCGGTGAGTCCAGCTCCATGCCCATCCAAGCCGCTGCCGCAATTGGTGGGATCGTACGAACCCTTCCACTCATCGACGGTGATTGGACCAATCCACTGCCACTTGTCGGGCTCGGTCACATGCGTGTAGCCCATGAAGTCGAACTCCATCGAGCCATCGTAGCCCGACAGCAGCGCCGTACAGTCCGCACCGTAGTGGGCGGGTGGCACATCGGCCGTTCCGTACTCCGAAGCCAGCGCACTGCCGTCGAATCGCTGCACCCCAGCCACCCCCATCGGTGTCGAGGTCGCAGTACACGTCGCGAGGCACCATCGGTCCAGCAATGCCGTCGGGATCAATCCCGTACACCCCGCTGGTCGTCGCGCGCCCGGCGGTGAGAATGTCCATGCATGACGTGCCCATGGCGCATCCGCCTCCCGCCGAAGGCTTGACGGCGGCGTCCGAGTCGTCGCAGTCCAGCCCTCCGCAAGTCATGTCCGCGTAGCCGTCGCCATCGCCATCGCTGTCCACGTCGCCATCGCAGTTGTAGTCCCCACCGTCGCAGCCCTCGGCCACCCCCGGCGAGTAAGTGTCATCCAGGTCGTTGCAGTCCCCACCCGTACTCACGTACAGCGGAGATGGAGAGGCACACGACTGGACCTCGAGCGCGTCGTCCCCGTAGCCATCCTGGTCGTAATCGAGGTACCAAAGGTCACTCGATGTGGCCCCACTCTCGTCGGTCAGCCCGTTGCAGTCGTTGTCCACGGCGTCGCAGGTCTCCGACACCCCCGGATTGACGCCACTGTCGCTGTCGTCGCAGTCATCGACGCAGGAGCTGAAGCCGTCGTTGTCGGCGTCAAAGCCGTCGTCGACCGTGCCATCGCAGTTGTTGTCCGCGCCGTCGCATGACTCCGAGCCACCAGGGAAGGACGTGTCGTCGCCGTCGTCACAATCACTGGCGTCGGCCACAAAGCCCAGGGGAGCGTCGCAGCCTTCATAGGCGACATCGGCGTTGCCGAAGCCGTCACCATCTCCATCGCCGTACCAGGTGCCCTCGTCGGTAGCGTCGCCGTCCACGTTGCCGTCGCAGTCGTTGTCGAGGTCGTCGCAGGTCTCAACCCCGCCCGGATGGGCGTCGGCACTGCTGTCGTTGCAGTCATCGGCATTGGTGACCGTGTCGGCGGGCTGGTCGCAGCTGGTCGTAGCCCCGCTGTACCAGCCATATCCGTCGCCATCGCCATCGCTATACCAGGTCTGCTCGCCAGTGGCTCCGGCCTCGTCGGTGGCGCCGTCGCAGTCGTTGTCGGTGCCGTCGCACTGTTCTGCTGCATCCGGGTTCACTGCGGCCGAGCTGTCGTCGCAGTCTAGGCACGCTGCGAAGCCGTCTCCGTCCGCATCATCGAAGCCGACGGTTCCGTCGCAGTTGTAGTCAGTCGGGTCTGTGCAATCGGCCTCATTGGCACCCGGGTGCACCTCGGACGAGGTGTCGTCGCAGTCCGACGAGTCGGACACGTAGCCGTTGGGCACATCACAGCCGAGCTCGGTGGCCGTCACAGCGCCGTAGCCGTCACCGTCGTAGTCGAGGAAGAATGTGGTGGCGTCGGTGGCGGCGTCGTCGATCAGCGAGTTGCAGTTCTGGTCGATGCCGTCGCAAGTCTCGGTCGCGCCCGGGTTCACGGTCGCTTCAGTGTCGTTGCAGTCATCGTGCTCAAGATAGAAACCATCGCCGTCCGCGTCGGTCAGAATCGGGTCGGTGTCGCGGCAGCCAAGCAGCATGACGCACAGCAGCAGGGGCGAGAAACGATGCATGCGGAGCCTCCGAGGGCCCATAGTACCCGCACTAGGCCGTCAACGCAGCCAAAGCGCACAGACGAGCGGCGGTCTCGCTGATCACCCACCCCTGCACACTCGCGGTCCGGCCCTGGGCGTAGTCGGCGGTGATCTGAGCCATCAACCCCTCGCCGAGCTGCTCATCGGGCACCTTGTCCCCCAGAATATGCTGGGTCAGCGCCGCCCGGTCCCACTCTTCGGGGTGCTTGTTGAGCCAGGACCGACCCACCTTGTGCACGCTCGACGACACCAAGCCCGCCAAGCGCAGCTGCACCTCGGTCACGGGCTGCTCCGCCTCCCAAAGCGAGAACACCAGCCCACCACCAGCCAACAGACTCGCCGATCCAATCAACAGCTTGCGGCGGTCCATCACGGGCTCAGCTCCCCGGAGAGGTGCTCGGACAGGCGCAGGGCCAGGGCCAAGATGGTCAGCGTCGGATTGGCGAAGCCGCTCGTCGGGAACACGCTGCTGCCCGCGATGTACAGGTTCGCCAGCCCATGAACCCGGCAGTTCGCATCGACCACGCCCTTGTCGGCACTCGCGTGCATGCGGGTGGTGCCCATGTGGTGAGCGCCGCCACGGGTGCGCTTCCAGGGCTGCGATTTGGACATGCGCACTGAGATCATGCCGGTGTGGGCCGACCCCAGCGTGTGCCCGACATGGCGGATGGTCTGGCGCAGGCTGTCCGCATCTTCGTCGGTGAGTCGCCAGTCGACCCGGGCCCGGGGCTGGCCCAGGGCGTCCTTGTCGTCGCCGAGGGTCACCCGGCTGTCCCGGTTGGGGCGCTGCTCTCCGATGCCGATGACCGCACCAGATAGCGGCTGTTCAAGCACATCGAGACCCGCCATCAGCGCCAGTTCATGGGCAAGTTCACCCATGGACTGCTCGAGCTCATCGCGCGGTCCCTCGTCGAACTTCCACAGGTACAGGCAGGCGTTGAGCAGGCGCTGTTGTTCGCGGAAGCTCGGGTCGAGGGTGAGGATGCCGCGGCTGCGCCCGCCGAGCACGGGATCGCGCTGAATGCCGCCGTACAGGTCCATCGAAGCGCCGCCAACGACCATGCGCCCGGCCCGCATCGCGTTGGGGTGTTCCATGAAGTAGCGGCCGACCAGGTCGTGGTCGTTGCCCAGTCCCGAGATCAGCAGCTGGCGGGCGTTCTCGATGCCGCCTGTGGCCAGCACGAATGCGCGGGCCTTGACCTGAACGGGCTTTCCATCGGGACCCACGCACTCTGCACTCGTCACGCCGCCAGCGCCGGCGACCAGTCGGATCAAGCTGGTGTTCAGGTGCAGCGCGATGTCCGGCGAGCTGGTGATGTCCTTGCGGTAGGTGTGCGCAAACCGCGTCGGGGGCGCGCTGTAGTGGAACAAGCGAGTGCGCACCGGGGGGGGCAGCTTCATGGGCGGGCGGGTGCTGGTGCTCCACCTGTGCAGGTCCTCGACCAGGGGCTTGATGCTGACCAGCTTTGCGGCGCGGAGGTACCACGGTTGCAGGTCTGCACGG
>CAYYHT010000387.1:0-7552 GCA_964471355.1 uncultured Enterobacteriaceae bacterium | reverse complement strand
CGACGGCATCAGCCCGACGATCTCGATCGACCAAAAGACGGTCAACCGCAATCCACGGTCGACGGTCGGAACAGTCACCGAGATCTACGATCACCTGCGCCTGCTCATGGCCCGGTTGGGCACGCCTCGGTGCCCCGAGTGCGGGGACGAGGTCAGCAAGCTGTCGGTCGATCAAATCACGGACGATCTGCTGTCCCGCCGCGATGGCCAGCGGGTCTTGGTGCTGGGGCCGATCGTTCGGGATCGAAAGGGCGAGTACCGAAAGGAGCTGGCGGACCTCACCCGCGACGGATGGGTTCGTGCTCGCGTCGATGGCGATGTGCGGCGGCTAGATGAGGACATCGAGCTGGCTCGCTACGAAAAGCACACGATCGAGGTCGTGGTCGACCGACTGATGGTGGTCGAGGGCGAACGCAGCCGTCTGGCCGAGGCGATCGAGGCGGCGGTCAAGCTGGGCGAAGGCGTGGTCACTGTGCTGTTCAACCCCGGCGGCAGCAACGGCGTCGAGCCGACCGAACAGACGTGGTCCACCGCCCGCGCCTGCCTCAAGCACCCCGACATCAACCTGCCCGAGATGGAGCCTAGGCTGTTCTCGTTCAACGGTCCGCAGGGCGCTTGTCCCGGCTGCAGCGGACTTGGACGCCTCGAGGACTTCGACATCTCGCTGTTGATCGACCCCACGAAAAAGGGGGCCGACTGCTTTTTGGGCTTCAATGCCGACGGTCGGCTGCCGTTTGCCCACTTCGACAAGGCCGTGCTCAAGCGCGTCGTCAAGCTGCTGGGGGCTCCCGCACGCGCCAAGCTGGTGGACTGGCCCGACGAGTTCCGCGAGCGGCTTTTGTGGGGCGACCCGACACTCAAGTACGTGGTCGAGATCGTGCGCGGCAAGAGCGTCGACAAGCGCGAACGCGAGTGGCGTGGCCTGATTCCGATGGTGCGGAATGTCTGGAAGTGGACCAGCTGGAAGGGCCTCGAGAAGTACCGCGTGCGCACTACCTGTCCCGACTGTCAGGGGGCCCGCCTGAATGCGGTGGCTCGCGCGGTCGACTTCCGAGGCAAGGGCATTCCCGAGCTGTCGGGAATGGGTGTGGCAGATGCGGTGGCCTTCTTCGGCTCTCTCAAGCTCAAGTCGTCCGAGAAGGCGATCGGCACGATGCTGATCCAAGAGATTCGCGACCGCTTGGACTTCCTGCTCGATGTGGGCCTGGGCTACCTGTCCCTTGACCGGTCGGCCGTCACCCTGTCGGGGGGCGAGGCCCAGCGCATTCGCCTGGCGGCACAGGTCGGCTCGGCGCTGCAAGGGGTCACCTATGTGCTGGACGAGCCCAGCATCGGACTGCATCCGCGGGACAACGAGCGCCTGCTGCGCACCCTTCAGCGGCTGCGCGATCGCGGCAACACCGTGTTGGTGGTCGAGCACGACGCCGAGACCATCGCGGCGGCTGATTTTGTGGTCGATGTGGGACCCGGTGCCGGGCGACTCGGGGGCGAGGTGACGGCTGCCGGTCCTCCCTCCCGCTTCCTCAAGAGCAAGTCCGAGACGGCAGCGTGGATGCGCGGCGAGCGGGTGATTGCCGTGCCGGACAAGCGTCGCCGGGGCAGCGGCAAGAAGCTGGTGGTCAAGGGGGCGCGTCTGCACAACCTGCAGGGCATCGACGTCGTGTTCGGGCTGGGCAAGCTGGTTGTGGTCACGGGCGTCAGTGGCAGCGGCAAGTCCACGCTGGTGTTCGAGGTGCTCGAGCGTGCCTTGCTTCGCGCACTGTCCCCCAAGTCCAAGCGCGGCGAGGGGCCGCCCGGGTGCGACCGCGTCACCGGCATCGGCCAGCTGGACAAGGTCATTCGCATCTCGCAGACGCCGATTGGGCGCACCCCGCGCAGCAATCCGGCCACCTATGTCGGCGCCTTCGACGTCATCCGCGGGCTGTACGCCAGCACTCCCGAGTCCAAGGCGCGCGCCTACAAGAAGGGTCGCTTCTCGTTCAATGTGTCCGGCGGTCGATGCGAAGAGTGTGAAGGAGTGGGGCTGCGGAACATCGAGATGCAGTTCCTGCCCAGCGTGGCGGTGCCCTGCGAGGTGTGCTCGGGCAAGCGCTTCAACCCCGAGACCCTCGAGATCACCTACAAGGGCAAGAACATCGCCGATGTGCTGGCCATGACCGTCGCCGAGGGAGCCGAGTTCTTTGAACGGGTGCCCAAGCTCAAGCGCATTTTGGGCACCATGGTCGACGTCGGCCTGGGCTACGTGCCGCTCGGCCAGCCGTCCACGACGCTGTCCGGTGGCGAGGCCCAGCGGGTCAAGCTGGCCACCGAGCTGCATCGACCGGCGACAGGACGCACCATCTACCTGCTGGACGAGCCCACAACCGGTCTGCACTTTGCCGATGTGGCCAAGCTGATGGGTGCGCTCGAGCGGCTGGTCGACCTGGGCAACACCGTGGTGGTGGTCGAGCACCACAGCGACGTGGTCAAGCGCGCCGATCAGGTCATCGATCTGGGCCCCGAGGGCGGGACAGGTGGCGGCCAGCTGGTCGGCTCTGGCACCCCCGAGCAGATCGCGCTGTTGGACACCCCGACCGGGCGTGCTCTGGCTGCGCTTCCGGCTCCTGGACAACCCTTGATGGGCTCGGCCAGTGCCACCCTTCGGCGCAAGCGCAAGCGCATCCAGGCCAAGGAACTCATCGTCGAAGGCGCGCGCAAGCACAACCTTCGTGGCGTGGCGGTGCGCATTCCCCACGGCAAGATGACGACCATCACCGGCGTCAGTGGGTCGGGAAAGAGCTCGTTGGCCTTTGACACGATCTTCAGCGAGGGGCAGCGGCGCTACGTCGAGAGCCTGTCGACCTATGCGCGACGGTTCCTGGGACGTCTGGACCGGGCGCCGGTGGACCGCCTCGAGGGACTGGCTCCAGCGATCGCCATCAACCAACGCAATGCGGGGCACAACCCGCGCTCGACGGTCGCGACAGTGACCGAGATTCACGACGTGCTGCGGTTGCTGTACGCCAAGATCGGCAAAGCCCACTGTCACATCTGCGGTCGGGCAATCGAGGGACATTCCCCCAGTCGAGCGGCTCTGGCAATGCGGGGCTCGGACATGGGGTCCGGCTGGCTGACGGCACGTTTGCGGCCTGCCGAGCAGCCTGAGCAGCGTCGCGATTCCCTGGTCCGGGACGGCTGGTCGAAGCTGTTTGTCGAAAGCGGCGAGGTGCGGCTCGAAGACGAGGGCGCCTTGACGCTGTTGAGTGCTGGGGCCGACCTGGTGATCGACCGGCTGAGCCCGACCCGCGACGCGCGTTCTCGCTTGTCCGAGGCGGTTCAGAATGCCTACGCGCTGGGTCTGGGCAAGGCGGTGTTCCACGAGCGCAAGGCCAAGGCGGGGCGTCAGGTCCAGGTCGTCCGATTTACCGAGCGTCCGGCGTGCCCAGAGCACGGCGCGATGCTGCCAGCCGAGCTGCTGCCGCGGCACTTCAGCTTCAACAGTCGTCTGGGCGCGTGCACGGACTGCGATGGACTCGGTCGCCGGCGGACCATCGTGCCGGCCTTGCTGTTCCCAAACCAAGACGAGGGCTTCTGGAAGGCTCTCGACGGCCGCATCGCTGGGGTTCTGACCCGCTCGGCACGAAATCGCACCCTCATCGAGGCGGCGCTCAAGCATCTGGGGCTCAAGGCCAAGACGCCGGTCAGCTCGTACTCCGAGACACAGTGGGATGGCCTGCTGGACGGGGTCGAGCCAGCGTTCGACATCAAGTGGACCAAGAAATGGGGCCGCAGCACCCAGAACGTCGAAGAGACGCGCAACTGGTTCGGGCTCATCTCGATCTTGCGAGGCTGGAGCAGCAAGCTGGACTGGCTGACCGCCGAGGCCACCTGTCGAACCTGCAAGGGTGGGCGTCTGCAGCCGGCCTTGCTGGCGGTCACCATCGGCGGCGTCGGCATTCATGCGCTGTCTTCCATGACGGTCGATCAGTCACAGGTGGCGGTTGCCGAGTGGCAGCTCACGGGCGAAGCGGCCACCATCGCCGAGCGACCGGTACTCGAGCTGCGCAAGCGGCTGGCATTTCTGACCGACGTGGGTCTGGGCTACCTGTCCCTCGACCGCGCGGCCGACACGCTCTCTGGCGGAGAATCGCAGCGAATCCGCCTGGCATCGCAGCTGGGGTCCGGGCTGTGTGGCGTCATCTACGTGCTCGATGAACCGACCGTCGGACTGCATCCGCGGGACACCGACCGCCTGCTCACGACCCTGGAGGGGCTGCGCGATCTGGGCAACACGGTGCTGCTTGTCGAGCACGATCGCGAGACCATTCGCCGCTCGGACTACGTCATCGACATCGGTCCGGGTGCGGGTGTCGAAGGAGGGCAGGTCATCGCCTCTGGCTCTCCAGATCAGATCACCGCAGACGCTGCATCGGTGACCGGCCGGTGGATGTCGGGGGCGGACAGCCTGAAGCTGCCCACCGCGCGCCGCAAGCCCAGGTCTTGGATGGTGGTGCACAAGCCCCGCGCCAACAACCTCAAGGCCGACGAGGTCAAGCTGCCCACCGGTGTGTGGATCGGCGTGTCCGGGGTGTCTGGCTCGGGCAAGTCGACCTTGGTCATGGACACCTTGGTGCCGGGAATCCGCCTGCACCTGGGCCAAGATGCGCTGCCCGCGGACTGCGACGGGGTCGACGTCGAAGAGAAGGTCGATCGGCTCATTGTCATCGATCAGTCGCCAATTGGTCGCACGCCCCGGTCAACGCCGGCGACCTACACCAAGGTCATGGACAAGATCCGCAAGGTCTTCTCACAGAGCCTTGCTGCACAAGAACGTGGCTGGGGCCCGGGTCGCTTCACCTTCAACGGCGCCAAGGGCCGCTGCGAGACGTGCGAGGGTCGCGGGGCCATCTTGGTCGAGATGCACTTTCTGCCCGATGTCTGGGTCGAGTGCGAGTCGTGCCGAGGCCGCCGCTACAACCGCGAGACCCTGGAGGTTCGCTGGCGTGGCCACACCATTGCCGACATCCTGTCCATGCGCGTCGACGCGGTCTGTGAGCTGTTCACCAACCACCGAGCCCTGGGCCGGCAGCTGCAGGCCATGGTCGATGTGGGACTGGGCTACATGACCCTGGGACAGCCCGGAAATACGCTCTCGGGCGGCGAGGCACAGCGGGTCAAGCTGGCCGCCGAGCTGACCTCGCGCAAGGGTCACGCGGTCTACATCCTCGACGAACCCACCACGGGCCTGCATCTGGCAGATGTCGCCAAGTTGGTGACGGTGCTGCATCGGCTGGTTGATGCGGGCCATACGGTGCTGACGATCGAGCACCACACCGACATGCTGGCCCAGGTCGACTGGCTAGTGGACATGGGGCCCGACGGCGGTGAAGCGGGCGGACAGGTGGTGGCCCAGGGCACTCCCGAGCAGGTGGCCGAGGCGAATACAGCCACGGGCCACGCGCTCGGTCAGGCGTGGCTCGAAGGGGCCATGCTGGGAGCTTCGGCGGGGCTACTGTCCCTGTCGCCAGAACGCCTCGAACGACGTTGACGTGGCGCATGGCTCCAGCCCGGTGAGGGTTGCGGCGGCGCTGCAGTCCGCGCCTTCGCACGCGAAGTCGTAGTTGATGATGCCCGTGAGGGATTCGGGGTAGTCGAAGGCAACGGCCACGTCGACCGTGACCACGACTGTGACGTCGGCGAAGCCCCCGCCGGCATCTGCGCGCTCAACGGTGGTGCACAGGGCGTCCTTTTTGCTGTCCCAGGTGCACGGGATGGCGATGGTGTCCCCGGTGTCCTCATTGTCGACGCTGACGGTGAAGCCCTCGTCGCTGTTGGTCAGCAGAAACTCACCTTCTTCGGCAGGCTGATCGCATGTATCGGCCAGCAAGGTGGGATTCCGGGTGTCCCAGGTGCCGTCGGCGGGGGTGAAGCTGCAGCCGGTCAAGGCGAGTGGAAGAAGGGCGAACATGCGCATTTGGGTCTCCGAGCCCGCCACGTATCGCGCCGCAGCCGGCAAATTTCCCGGGATCGCGGTCAGCTGTGAAACAATGCGCGGCTAAGACTCTGGAGATTCCATGCGACGTTCCTTGATGGCCCTCATTCTGCTGTGTCCGGCAGCCGCACTCGCCGTGCCCATGACTCTTTCCCACCAAGGACGTCTGCTCGATGCGTCTGGCGCGCCGCTCGACGGCAGCTACGATCTCGAGTTTCAGATCTTCGATGCGGCCTCGAGCGGTGCTGAGGTCTGGGGAGAAGTTCAGACTCTGACCCTGACCAACGGCTACTACAACGCCCAGCTTGGCTCGGTGTCTTCGATGGTCGAAGCCGACTTCGCGGACGACGACCTGTGGTTGGCCATCTCGGTCGGCACCGACCCCGAGCTGTCCCGCGTCAAGCTCAACTCCGTGCCCTTCGCGGTCCGCGCCACCAGCTTGGCTGGCGGCTCGATCGATGCAGGCGACATCAGCGTCAATGGCGTGCCGATTGTCGACGGCACCGGTGCGGTTGTCGCGAACATCAACTACTCGAACATCACGGGCGCTCCCGCCGACAGCGACACGCTCGCTTCGCTGAGCTGCGGTGCCAACAGCGTCGCCATGTACGACGGCAGCACCTGGGGATGCTCGGCCACGGTGCCTCTGTCCATGCTGCCCATGGGTACCGGCGCCACCGACGTCGCCTATGGCAACGCCAGCTACCCCAAGGCCGACACCTACACCAAGACCGAGGTCGACACGGCCATCTCGATCAGCGGAATTGACGAGTACAGCTACGGCCCGCTCATCACCAACTCCCGGTTCGAGAGTGGCGACTTCACAAACTGGGCGCAAGACATTGGAACCGGCAACGTCGTCGCCGTGGCCGACGGCCAAGCCGGCGGCTTTGTGCACGCAAACGACCCGCTCACGGTCTCCTGGATCTCCAGTGACGATCGCATCAAGGTGCGTCCTGACCAGGACTACAAGGTCAATGGCGCCTTCCGGCGCACCGAGTCTGTCGGCAACGACGGCACCTACTACTTGGCGGTTCGTCTGTTTGACGACACCGGTGCCAACATCGCCGGCGACGGCACCTGGTGGTACTACCCGATCTCGGGTGCCGTGCTGAACGACACCGAGTGGCACAACAACTCAATCAAGTTCGGACCCAACTACGGCCGTCCCTTCCCGCCCGAGGCGGACACAATGACCGTTGGCGCGATCTTGAACTACAACGGTGGCAACCGGTTCTACGAAGTGACCAACCTGCAGATCACGATTGCCGATCCGCCCATCCGTACGCCAGACCAGCTATTCTACTACGCGAACAAGACCGACGGAAACCAGGTCATCGACACCGGCTGCTCGCCGGCGGAGCTGATCACCGACTTGTCCATCACCTGGAACAAGCCCTATCAACACGACCTGTACGTCAGCGGCATGGTGACGGCGACTGCGAGCGGCGGCAGCTTCGACCACCACATGTACCTCAAGGTCGACGGCACCAACATCGCGATGCCCGACGACCATGCCGGCGAGCCTAGCACTACTTGATCACTCCCGCGGGAGCCCGCTGCGGGCCGTCTCGCGAGCGG
>CAYYHT010000386.1:0-7556 GCA_964471355.1 uncultured Enterobacteriaceae bacterium | reverse complement strand
CTTGGGAACTGTGTCTCGGGCCGCGATTCGTGGCCGTCATCCATGACCACGTGCACGACCTTGGGAATGACGTCGCCTGCGCGTTCGACCGCGACGGTATCGCCGATGCGCAGGTCAAGGGTGCGGATGTAGTCCTCGTTGTGCAAGGTGGCGTTGCTGACGGTCACACCCCCAACACGAACGGGGTTGAGCAGCGCGACCGGAGTGATGGCACCGGTCCGGCCGACCTGAAAGCCCACGCCATTGAGAATGGTGTGCACCCGGGGCGGCGGGTATTTGTAGGCGATGGCCCATCGCGGCGAGCGGGTGATGAAGCCGAGCGCGTCTTGCAGCGCCATGTCGTTCACCTTGATGACGGCGCCATCGATCTCGTAGGGCAGGTCGTGGCGCTTGTTGTTCAGCGCGTCGATCAGCTCAATGACCTGCTCGATGCCGGTGCCTAGCTCGTTGTGCCGATTGGTTCGCAGGCCCCAGGTGGCGGCATTCTGAAGCTGACCGGTGTGCGTCGTTGCATCGAGGTCAAAGCCCTCGACTTCGCCAAAACTGTGGGCGATGAAGGTGAGGGGACGCTCCGCGGTCTTGGCGCTGTCCTTTTGGCGCAGGGCCCCCGCGGCCGCGTTGCGCGGGTTCTCGAACCGCTTGTGGCCCGCTCCCTCGCGCTGGTCGTTCATGCGGTGGAAGTCGTCGAGCTCGAAGATGACCTCGCCGCGGACGGACACCCGGTCGGGCACCGGGCCACGCAGGGACAGCGGCACCGAGCCGATGGTGCGCGCGTTGTGGGTGACGTCCTCGCCGGTCTTGCCGTCGCCGCGGGTTCCAGCTCCGGTGAGGGCCCCCGCCTCGTAGACCAGCTCAAGAGCGGCACCATCGAGCTTGGGCTCGACAACATAGGGCAGCTGTTCGGGTGCGTCGTCCCCCAAAAAACGCTTGCAGCGCGCGTCGAACTCGCGCATTTCGTCCGCAGAAAAGGCGTTCGACAGCGACAGCATGGCGGTCTTGTGGGGGAAGGGCTGCAGGTCTCCGACGATTTCGCCGCCGACCCGCTTGGTGGGAGAGTCGGCGCGAACCAGCAGCGGAAATCGTTGCTCAATGAGCTGCAGTTCTCGGTACAGAAGATCGTAGGTGCGGTCGTCGATCTGGGCCTGGTCGGTGGTGTGGTACAGCCAGTTGTGGTGGTTCAGCTCGGGCACCAGAACGTCGAGCCGGGCGCTCGCTGCGTCGCTGTCAAGGCGTTGGACGCGGGCTTGGACGATTTCGGGCGTGAGGGACTCGATGTGCATCAGGCCTCCGGGCGACGTGGGTACGGTTGGGATAGGAGCGACGGCCATGCATCGCTCGATCGTCCTCCTCTTACTCGCCCCCCTGCTGCTTGCCAGCACCTTGGAGCGTGGAACCACCCACCTCAAGCGCCATCAGTGGCGCATGGCGGCAAGCGCGTTCAAAGACGTGATCGATCGCGAGCCGAACAACCACGAGGCGGTGGTCGGACTTGGACGGGCCCTCGCCGGAATGGGGCAGTGCAAGCGTGCGCTGTGGCGTCTGGGACAGGCCCGTCCGACCCCGGCCTGGAATGCGGACGCGGCCTTGGCCGAAGCAGACTGCTGGCATCAACGTGGCGATGACAGCCAAGCCGATGCGGCGTGGGAGGAAGCCCAAATCCTGGCTCCTGGGCGCAGGCTGATGACCTACCGAATGGCCGTCGCGGGGGTCCGGACCGGCGACGAAGCACAGTACAACGCCGCGCTCGACCGGTTGCAGGGGCCCGACGACAACGATCTGATGGTCGCCATGGCCCGGACTTGGCGGGCGCTCGAGTGGGGAGAGGCCGACTTCGAACAGTCCCTGCGCGAGCTCGAAAAGGACATGCAGAGCGTGCGCTCCCGAGGTGGCCGGGCCCAGCTCTTCATCATCCAGGGCACAGCATGGCTCGATGCCGGCGAGAACAAGCTGGCCGAGGACACCCTGCGAAAGGGCTCGCAGATCCTGCTCAATCACCCGGGCTTGAACGCTCTGATCGCCGAGGCCGTGCGTCGTCGCGGCTACACCAACAACAGCAAGCTCGTGCTGGATAGGCGGGTCGTCTCGGTGATGGACGGCGTGCTCTTTGATGCGATTGAAGTGCGCATACTGGTCGACTTGGGCAAGTTCGATCAGGCCCGCGCATTGGCCAACACGCTGCCCGATAGCTACGACCCCGACATCTTGGCAAGCCGCTGGTATTTGGCTCAGGCTACCGGTGACGAGCCGGCAGCCGCGGACTTGGCGGCCGAATACCAGTCCCGCGTCTGGGCTGTGGGCCGAACCCTGGACCGCCTGCATCCCATGTCGGAGAAGCCGTGAACATCCTTGCTCTGCTGCTGATTGCCTGCTCGGGCGACGGCGCCCCCCCAGTCGAACCCGTTGAGTCCGCACCGCCGTCGGTGGTCATGATCACGCTCGACACGACGCGAGCCGACCGCCTGGGCAGCTATGGCTACGACAAGGCCCACACCGAGACCCTCGATGCGCTGGCAGGCAGCGGGCGTCGCTATGCCATGGCCCAGTCGACCACGCCGCTCACCATCCCCGCACACTCCGCGATCTTCACCGGTAAATATCCGGCTCGCCTGGGCATCCGGGACAACGGAAGCGGGGTTCTGCAGGACGCCGAGCTGACCCTGGCCGAGGTTCTGTCGGGGCAAGGCTACGAGACCGCCGCATCGGTGGCGGCATTCGTCACCACCCGGCAGTGGGGCTTTGCCCAGGGGTTTGACCACTACTTCGACGATATTCCGGGCGGCGAGGGCAACTTCTGGCACGCGAGTCGGTCCGCCGAACAAGTCATCGACGACGTGCTCGACTGGAAGTCCAATGGACGCACCAAGCCCGATGCACCGGCGTTCGTCTGGGTTCATCTGTACGACGCTCACTTCCCCTATGCTCCTGACCCCGACCACCTCAAAGAGGCCGAGGGCCGGCCCTACGACGGTGAGCTCGCCTATGTGGACGACCAAGTCGCCCGGTTGGTCGCCGCCTTCGAGGGCACGCCGACGGTGTTCATTGTGGTGGGCGATCACGGCGAAGGGCTGGGGCAGCACAACGAGCTGACTCACGGTTTGTTCGTCTTCCAAACCACCCAGCATGTTCCTCTGTTTCTGAGTGGTCCGGGCATCGAGCCGGCGGTCGTCGACGACGTGGTCTCGATTGTCGACACGATGCCCATCTTGCTCGATTCGCTGGGCATCGAAATTCCCGGCAACATCGATGGCTTGCCCATTCCAAAGGTGCCGGCACGGCCGGTCTATCTCGAGAGCTGGCTGCTGCAGAGCCGCTTTGACCTGGCTCCGCACCTCGCGGTTGTCGACGGCAATGACAAGCTGATCTCGGTGCCCACTCCCGAGCTGTACGACCTCAAGGCCGACCTGACCGAGACCGCTCCCCTCGACAACGCAGTCCGAATTGCCGAGCTGCAGGCCGACCTCGACGCATTTGGTTTTGAGCCGCCCGGTGGCGATGCCGCGCACCCGATGGACGCCGAGACCCTCGCCGCGCTCGAAGCCCTTGGCTACATGCAGGGCGGCTTTGACACGGTCGATGCGGGACCACTGCCCGACAGCAAGGAACACCGCATCCTGATTGTGAAGTCGCAGCGGGCCGACCGGCTCATTCGGCTTCAAAAGCGAGACGAGGCCGAGAAGGTTCTCGCCGAGTTGATCGAGACCTATCCACACATCGTCGAGTTCCAGACCCGCCGTGCCCAGATGCTTGCCAAGCTCGGTCGTCCCGACGACGCCGAGGCCGTGCTCGAGGCCGCCGCCAAGGCCGACCCCGAGAACCTCGCCATCACCATGGCTCTGGCCGGCCACCGGGCCCGCGAGGGCAAGTTCCGCGAAGCCTCGAACATGTACTAACAGGTCGCCATCGGCATGCCCTACTCCCCGCGGGCCCGTGTAGCCGCTGTAGTGGCGCTGCTGTCGGCGCCCGGCGGCATGGACGACGGCATGGCCTTGGCTGCGAACTACCTCGAGACCCATCCCGACGACTACGCGGTGGCGGGTGTGTTGGGGGTCGCGATGGTGCGTCGTGGCAGCGGCGATGCGGGCATGCGCTACGTCGAGCAGGGACTGTTGGCCGACAAACCCGAGCTCGACGTCGCCTACTTCATGGCCATGCGGGCTGATCGGGACGGCAACGCCCAGGAAGCTCGGCAGTTCTTGGACGTCGAGATGAAGCACCATCCGCTCAACCGCAAGGCCGCGATGATGCAGATCACGATGCTGGGCAAGTTCGAGGACTGGCCGGCGTTGGTCGAACTGGCGAAGTTCTGGTCGGAAAAAGAGCCCGAGAACCAGGTGCTGGCGCACAACCATGCACAGGCCGTGTTCAATACAGGCGACTATGCACGGACTCGCACGATCCTGGACGCGGCGCTCAAGGGCTTTCCCAGTGATGCTCGTCTTGTGCTTCTCGACGCCAACCTGCTGGCCAAAGAGGGCAGGCAGGAGCTGGGCCAGAAGCGGTTTGCCGAAGCCCAGAAGCTCCAGGCAGCTGAGCAGCCCTAGCGACAGAGATGTCGGCGCCGGGTTCGATGATGCACACTGAGCGACTCGGAGGTCTCTCATGCGCACCATGTTCCTGCTCTCGGCTCTCGCACTTCCCTTGGCAGCGGCAGCCGTTCCTTCAGAAATGACCCACCAAGGGCGCCTGTTTGATGCGGCCGGCGTTCCTCTCGACGGCCCGCAGTCGGTGACCCTGAGCTTGTTCGAGGACCCCACCGGCGGCACGGAGCTGTGGACCGAGACCCAGGTCCTGACGCTGAACAACGGCTACTACGTGGCTCTGCTGGGCGAGAACAGCTCCAATCCAGTGGTGGATAGCGACTTGGACCGCGCCACGATGTGGCTTGAGATCGCCGTGGGCACCAATCCGCCGCTCAGCCGCCTTGCAGTGTCGAGCGTCCCGTACGCGCGATTGGCTGGTGCGGTGGACTTCGGCAACATCGCGAACTTGCCCGCTGACCTGTCCGATGGCAGCGACGCCGACACGTTGGCGGCCTTGGGCTGTGCTGCCGGCGAGCGCGCCGAGTCGACTGGCAGCGGATGGGCCTGCGTGCCGACGACGACCTTGTCGGCACTGAGCTGCGCCGATGGCGAGGTCGCCACCTACAACAGCACGTGGGGTTGTGGGCCATCTGACACCCTGTCTTCACTCACATGCAGTCCCGGTGAGGTGGCAGCGGCTCAGGGCTCGGGCTGGGGGTGTGCGCCGAACACTGACACCACCTACAGCGCCGGCACCGGGCTGACGCTCATTGGCGATGCGTTCACCTTGAACACCACGGTCGAGGACCTCGGCGGCCCCACGCGCATCGCGACGACCGCCACATTGGCCCCCGGTGAGTCCCTGGCCATCGACCATGTCGCCGTGCCGACATACGACGTTCAAGTGACGGTGTGGCGCGACTCGGGCAGCGGCAGCTACGAGCTGGCGCCGATCGAGACGACTGGCTCGAGTGGCCTGGTGGAGTTTGGGGGAGGCGTCGACGGCTCGGTGACGGTGACTGGCACGGTGCTGCTGGATCAAGCCCCGCTGGCGTCTGCGCGGACGAGCCCAGACGCGGTGGCCTACAACCTGACCGCGCTGACTGGGACGACCGCCACGCTGACGGGTCCGCCCGCGGGCATCATCGCTGGCGACGAAGTGCTGTTGATCAACCTGCAAGGCACGTCGTCGAGCCAGACCAACGTGGGCAACTACGACTTTCTGACCGTCAGCGATGTGACGGGTTCGGTGGTCACGTTCACCTCGCCAAAGACCAAGAGCTACGGCGACGCCGGAGGCGATACGAACATTGGAACAGCCGGAAGCAATCAGCGGGTCGTGCTGCAGCGTGTGCCCCACTACACGGACATGACGGTGTCTGACGGTGCGGTGCTGACGGCGAGCGCTTGGAATGGCACTTCCGGTGGCGTTCTGGCCCTGCGTGTCGCCGGTACCTTGGCCTTCTTGGGCTCGGGAGCCATGGAGATGTCCGAGCTGGGCTACCGAGGAGGAGACTGCAACGGCTGCGGCAACAATGCGTGGGGCGACCAGGGAGAGGGCATTGGCGGAACGGGCAACGGCTCGAGCCCAGCAAACTACAATGGCGGTGGTGGCGGCTATGGACCGAGCGGCATCGGCGGCAGTCCAGGCGCCGGAGGCGGACACGGCTCGGCTGGCGGCAACGGCCTCGGAGATGGTGGCGCGCCCACCGCCGTCGGCGGCAGTGCCGTCGGCGGCCCCGAGCTGGCCCGCATCTTTATGGGCGGCGGTGGCGGCGGTGGCGGTGACAACGACAACGCGACCCCTCTGCCCCAGAACGTGAATGGAGGCGGCATCGCATACGTGGCGGCGGTCGCGGTCACAGGCGCCAACATCCATGCGGACGGCGAGGACGCAAATCCGAGCTGCAACTCCGGTGGCTATGGCGTTCCCGGAGCCGGTGCGGGTGGCACCGTATGGGTGACGGCGGCGAACCTGGACATCACAGATCTGACGGCGGCCGGTGGCCCCAACTGCGTTGTCGGGGCGGACACGGGCGGCTTTGGCGGTGAGGGCCGGGTGCGCCTGGACTATGCCGGACTCTCGGGAAGCAGCACTCCGGCGGCGTTCGAGCGCACGCTCGACCAGGGCGGGGTGTTGGTCAGCCAGCCAGACGACAGCACCGTGGTCGTCGAGAACGCCGGACTGACCACCGATAGCTACCGCGTCATCATCACCGCGTGGCCATAAGTTTAGGTCACTCGTAGTAGTAGAACGCGTAGGTGCCGGCGACGAAGCTCCAGCTGAAGGCCGTGCCGTCGAACGAGACGGTGTCGTCCTCGCCCGCTGGAATGCCGTACCAGTAGGGGTCGGTGCCGGCATAGCTGCCGTCGTCGTACATCATCAATGCTGGAAAGAGCCCCAGACCATCGTCAAAGGCGGGGTTGTAGCCCAGGACGAACACCTCATCGAGGGTGTCCCAGTCTTCGCTGTACCACTGGGCGCAAAAGTCACCGGTCTTGCTGCTGACCGTGTCGGTGGCCAGGGTGAAGACGAAGTCGCAGTCGTCGCAGGCCGCGGCCGGCGTCACGGCGACGGTTCCGGTGGTCGGCCAGTCGTACTGGCACAGCACTGTGCCCGCCTCGAGCACTTCGGACTCGCCTGAGGCCGCATCTCGCATCCACGTGGTTCCGGCGTACGTGCCCGCAGTCGTGTCGACGGTCGCATCGCCGCCAAAGGACCAGTATTCAGTGCCAGGCTCGGGGCCTTCGACCTCGCTGTCTGCGCCGTCGCAGTCCTGATCGATGCCGTCTTCGGGCACGTCGATGGCTCCGGGGTAGCTGGTTGGGTCGGAGTCATCACAGTCATCTGCCGCCGGGGTGCCGTCCCCGTCTTCGTCGACCACCACGATGTCTTCGGTGTCGTCGGTCTCGGTTCCATTGCAGCCGAACATCAAGAGCAGGAGAGGAAGTGCACGCATTCGGCGGGAGTCCTAGAAGTAGTGGGCGTCGGCAGCGCACTGCCAGTCGAAGGTGAGCATGCGGCACTCTAGCAGG
>CAYYHT010000385.1:0-7567 GCA_964471355.1 uncultured Enterobacteriaceae bacterium | reverse complement strand
GTGCGTTGTTCGAGGCGTTGGGCTTCGAGCAGGCGTCCGTCGGCCCGGAACTCTTCGAGGCGGTCGACGAGCTCGACGCGAATGCTCTCGATGGCCCGCTTCATCTTGGCCTTGGGGGTTACGTAGTGGCTCGCGGGGTACACCGTCGCTTTGTTCAGATCGAACAGCTTGGTGCCGCGCAGAGGGTCGAAGACGAAGATGGCCTCGACCTCGTCGCCAAACAGCTCGATGCGAATCGCCTTCTTCTCTTCATAGGCGGGAAAGATGTCGATGACGTCGCCGCGGGCCCTGAACGTGCCTCGGTGGAAGCTCTGTTGGTTTCGTTCGTACTGAATCTCGACCAGCTTCTTGAGGATTTCTTGTCGGGGAACCTCGTCGCCCACTTCGAGGTGCAGCAGCATGCCCTCGTACGCTTCGCTGCTGCCCAGGCCATAGATGCAGCTGACCGAGGCGACGATGATGACGTCGTCTCGCTCGAGAAGGTCCTTGGTGGCCGAGTGCCGCAGGCGGTCGATGGCCTCGTTGATGAGGCTGTCCTTTTCGATGTAGGTGTCGCTGGACGCGACGTAGGCCTCGGGCTGGTAGTAGTCGTAGTAGCTGACGAAATAGGCGACCGCGTTGTCCGGAAACAGGCTCTTCATCTCGCCATAGAGCTGTGCTGCGAGCGTCTTATTTGGGGCCAAGATCAGCGTCGGACGCTTGCTCTGCGCAATCACGTTGGCAATGGTGAAGGTCTTGCCAGAGCCCGTGATGCCCAGAAGGACCTGGTGCTTGTCGCCCTTTTCTAGACCGGCGGTCAACGTGGCGATGGCAGCGGGCTGATCGCCCTGTGGCTCATGAGGCGAGTCGAGGCGAAACGGCGCCGAGCCCTGAATGGTGCCGGCGTCAGACTGTGTGGGGGGCCATCGGCCAGATGCGGGCATGAGCAATCCTACGGCGGTTGCAGACCACCTACCCCCGTGGCCGCGGTTTTCAACCGTCGAGGTCCCGCCTGCTGCCGCCCAATGTCAGCAGGCACGCCACAGATCCCCCGCACAGCGCCCAAAACCGGCGGTAGCATGGGCCTGGCCGGTGAGGCGTCGAGTAGCGCCTTGTTCGACTACTGCTGCTCGTGCGCCCCGATGTCGTAGCCACCACCAACCGGTCTGGGCTGGCCGGTCATGTCCAGTTGTAGCGTTGAGGGGTTCAAGCCCCAGCGAAGGGGGTCCGCTCCTGCATCGAGCAGTGGCCCTGTCAAGGAAGGGCGGTAGTCTCCAGACGCTACATCGATGAACGCGAGCGAGTCAGCCGGAACCGTGCCAGACGCAGTGCTACAGCCGGACCCGCGTGCGGAATCAGAATCCGGACGCGTGTGCCCACTCCCACCTCACTCAGCGCGGAAATGTACTTCTATGTCCGCTGTCACGGCTTCGGGTGCTCGCGCGTATGAAAGACGGGCGGCCCGCCACAGGCCCGCGTCAAGATTGGAGTTCCAATGACAGCCCGGAAGAGCCTTACAGAAGTCATGCGTACTTTCGATGTCGACTTCGACAAGTCGGTCGGCGAGCGCGACGCGTCACTCAGCGAGGTCAGCTCAGCGATAGATCGTGTGACGGAGGAACTGCAGGGCTTGCAGACCCAGCTGGCGGAGCTTCAGGCCACAAAGGCGGGAATCGCTGCGGAACAGGCACAGGCCCTGTCGAAACCCGAGGCTGGGTACGCGCTCCTGTTCGAGCTGTTGGGTAGCAGCGTCGATCACCTCGCCGCGCGCACTTCGGAGATGGTCAGCCTGGTCTCGGAGCAGCAGGCGCGGGTGGTCACCGCCATGGCGGATGAGACCGGTGTGGAACTCAAGGCCACCTACGACAAGTTCGTGAACGAAACGGTGCCCATCCTGCACTCCTTGCCGGAGGCCTATCGACCCATGCTGCTACACGCCCACGAGGACACGATCGCCAAGCTGAAGGCGCATGTCGATGCAGCTCGTGGTGAGCCGGTCGTTGCCCACGGCGAGTCCGTCGTCGTCGAGCTGGCGTACGCAGTGGATGCCCCCGAGGTGTTCGTCGATCTCGTCATTCTGATGGTTCCGGTAGACCGCCTGGTGCACTCCCGATGGGATGAGCGACAAGAGGACCTGATGACTGGCGTGCTCGCGCGTGCCGTGCAGGCCGTGTACGCCGCATTTCATGCGGTTGGTGTTGCAGATGCACAGTGCTTCTTCGGCGATCACAACGGCATGCTCGTCATCGAGGCCGAGGTCCCCGAGGGACACGACAAGTCCGTAGGGGAGGTCAGGACTGCACTCGAAAACGGCTTCGCGAGCACCTTTTCGTCGGCGACAGAGCTGACCCGTGCCAAGCTTGAGGTCACGGCGCACCTCGTGGATCTCGAATACTTGCTACCGCCTGAAGATAGCGCTCCTGAAGAGGAGGCAGTGCCGACCGGATTCACCCCAAGTGCCGCTGCCCCGGCTGGATTCTGGTCCAGAGATTAGCGAATTGAGATTCTGTTCCAACGAGTCGTTCCTTGTCGCGGTCACCGACGAGCCGGTCGTGCAGCGGTTCGGACCGGATGGCGGTCAGACTTGGCGACGCATGATCAACAGTCGGGAGGGGTCGGTGTGCCTTGGCGCGCTCATCGAGCACAGACAGGAAACACCTGCCACCACCTCTGAGTACGCGCGAACCCGGCTCGCGTAGACAAGAAATGGTCGAGCCAGTCAGCCTAGCCGGTGGAGTGTCCGGCCTCTGATCCATCGGCCAATAACGTCGTCGTGCCGCCGTTGGTAGTCACCCGACCCACGACAAGTCCGTGGACCACACAGCTCCCGCCGTTGTTGACTACTCCACCAGCGACGGTGCCGTAGACGGTGGCTGAAGCGCCACAATCGATCGTGAGATTTCCGAGGATGAGACCTCTCAAGACCAGGTCTCCAGAGCCAGCCACCAGGACATCTCCACTGACCAACGCCGTCAAGAGAGTCGGCACTTCCACCACGACGTCACGGTCAATGTTGCCGGAGATCTCTTCCACATCGCCACCATCGGGATGAAAACGGGCGTCGCTGCGCACAATCGCAGTCCCTGATCTAAGTACGCGCGGACCCCAAGAAGTGAGACGATGATTTCGAGGAAGTCTGTCTACCGCTCTTCCGAACAATGGGTCGGGCGGCGGCGGAGGCGGCGGCGACGGACGCATCATCATCGAGGCCGAGAGCGTCTCGGGCTCGACCATCCCCAGCGCATACACGGTGCTCGCCAGCGGATCACAGATCTCAACCTGCGCCGGCGGAGGCAGGGGGGCCATCGGCCAGATGCGGGCATGGTCTGGTTGCAGTACACCTCGCGGCTCGCGCCGGTCAGGTAGGGGTCGATCGTGTAGACGCCCGAGTCCGTGCCGATGCCGCTGTCGTTGAGCTCGAGGCAGGATTCGCACAGGTGTCGGCTGCCGTCGTCGTCGTCGCAGTCGGTGTCGTCGGCGACGTAGCCCGCCGATGGGGCACACTCGGTCTCGACGGCGTTGCGGTCCCCCCAGTCATCGCCATCGGCGTCAGCAAACCAGTCGGTGGCGTCGCTGGCGCTGTCGTCGATGGCGTCGTTGCAGTCATTGTCGGCGCCGTCGCAGATCTCGCTGCCGGTCGGGCTGCTGCTGGGGTCGAGGTCGTCACAGTCGTCGGAGCTCGCGACGTAGCTGCTACTCGAACTGCAATCAGGGCGGCGACATCAACAACAGCCAGGGCCAGATCATGGTCCGCTGATCGCGGCCGGGGCGCCGCGCCGACGTCGCCGAACCGCGCCTCGTCCGCGTCCGCGTCCGCGCAAGCGGCGAACATGGGCGCTCAACCTTCTTTCGCTCTCGCTCTGAGGTACCGTCGGCCAATGCGAACCTCGTCCATGATCCTGCTGGCGTGCGCACTTTGCGCTCTCGCATGCGCCGGTTGGCCCTCACACGCTCCGCCGGGCCCACCACCGGGCCCTGCACCTCCACCCGCTCCGTACGCCATGCTGGCCAACCATCCCGTCGCCGTCGGCAACGCGGACTTCCACGCCGGCGGAAGCCTGCTCATCACCGGCTCAGGCGCTCCGGGCATCGTGTACAGAACCGATGAGCGCGCGCCGATCAGCGTCGCTCCATGGGGGAAGTCCACCGAGCGGCGAACCGTCGGGGACACCTTGTGGATGAATGGCGACAAGACGCTCGAACAGTGGACCTTTGACGGCCAGCTGCGTGCAAAGAAGCCGCTGGACTTCGGAGCCGCATTTGTCACCATGCTGGCGCCCTGGGCGAAGGGCCAGGCACTGATCGGACTGTCCAGCGGAGCAGTCACCACCTACGACGTCGACAAGGGCGAGGAGGCCGGCCAGCTCCTGCAGGGCCACGACGATGCGTTGAAGTGGCGAGAGAACGACGTGACAGAGGACGGCAACAAGGTCGTCTGGCTCACACCAGAAGGCGCGTTGATCGGCAACCACACCCGGAAGCTGTGGAAGCTGAACCTCGAGGACGGGACCGGCCTACCAAAGAGCCTGCGCTGGAGTCCAGATAGCAAGTCGGTCGCGGTCTATACGGACGGAGAGGACGTGTTCATCTGGCGACCGGACGACGGCATCGTGAAGAAGGTTCTCTCGGATGCGAAGCTCACAAAGCCTTACCTGGCGTGGCTGCCCGAGAGCAAGTCGGTGCTGACCTTCCGCGGAGGCAAGCTGGTCGAGCTCGGGCTCGACGGCACGGTGAAGCGGACCGTCGATAAGTCCCACATGGGCCATCGCGGCATCGAGCTGTCCCCAGACGGCTCCCTTGTCCTGCTAAAGGACCAGCTGATGACCTACCCGGGCCTGGAGCGGGTCGAAGTGGCATCACCCTATGCACCGACCGCGATCGCTGTGCACCCCACGCGTCCGCTGATCGCGATTGGAGAGCTGGACGGCGGCGTCAGGGTGTTCGACTGGGAGTTTCGGGCCACGGTCTGGCGGTCTGACGGCGACAAGGCCCATCACCTGTGCTGGTCCCCAGATGGCGACAAGCTCGCCGCATCCATGGGCGGCGATGGACTGCAGATCTACACAGTCGAAGGCGACCTCGAGCTGACCAGGAAGGTCGGCAGCGGGGCAAAGGACGGCGTGTCCGTTCAGAACCTCTACTGCGAGGGGCCAAAGCTCATGGCCAACATCAACAACGTCTGGGAGAAGGAGGTCACGGGCTCCCTGCAGTGGTCACCGGACGAGCGCTTCGTGATGGTGTCCGGCAAGGGGGGAGGCTTCAACGAGCCTGACCACTGGACGCTGTTCCCGCTCATGAACGACAAGGTGCTCCGCCTTCCGTGGCCGAAGTCCAAGTTCGGGCCTGACCCCGGGACCCTCCACATCATCGCTCCCAACGGCGAGAGCGCGGTGCTCAATGTCGATGCGGGGAAGTGCGACATGCGCAACGTTGCGGATTTCGATCCAAAGGCTCTACCCACGGGCCCGGTACGCGTCGTGGCGGGAGCCGTTCCCAGCCTGGGCTTCGAGAGCGGAGACCACCTGGTGCACGTTCACGCTGACGACAGCGGACTCGCCGCCGTTGACTCCCTGGGACAGTTCTGGGCGGAACCTGGCGCCGAGCATCTTCTTGCGATCTGGCACGAGGGCGACTGGAGGAACGCCAAGCGATTCAGCACTGAGGAAGTCAAGAACGGCCGGCACTATGCGTTGTGGAGCCCACTGTCGGACCCCGCAGCGTACATTGACCCTTCTGAGCCTCGCTGAAGCGAGGGCAACGCAAGGCTTGACGCCGCTGGCGGACGGGACCCACGGCGGTCCAGCCATGCGATTCTTGCCCCTTCTCGCCTTGTTGCTGTCATCGAGTGCCGGTGCTGTGCCCATGACCCTGTCTCAGCAGGGACGCATCATGGACTCGGCTGGTGTCCCGCTCGACAGCGCCGCAACAGCGGTGCGCTTCTCGCTGTTCAACACTCCATCCGGCGGCACCGCCGTGTGGACCGACACCATCGCAGTCGACTTCGAGAATGGCTACTACTCCACCACGCTGGGCATGGGCGTGGAGATGGACGACGCCGATTTCGCTGACGACGACCTGTACCTAGCCATCCAGATTGGCGCCGGAGCCGAGCTCGGCAGCCGAATGAAGGTGAGCAGCGTTCCCTTCGCGGTTCGCGCTGGCTCCGTCTCCGGCGGCATCGTTGACGCGTCCGAGATCAAAGTCAACGGCGTCACCGTCATCGACGGATTTGGCTCGGTGAGCGGTGCTTCCGACACCGTGGCCGACCTCAGCTGCTCAGATGGCGACGTCGTGCGGTACGACGGCTCTTCCTGGGGATGCGCCGCAGACAACGACCACGAGCACGACGCCGCTTCACTCACCAGCGGACAACTCCTGCTGGCGCGCCTCCCAGTGGGCAACACCTCGTCGCATGTGGCCGCCGGCAACCACACGCACACCAGCCTCGACTCCCTCGACATCGTCGGTGGACTCGATGTGGGCGGAACCATCCACGTCGGTGCGAGCTCCGACGCGTGCGGTTCATCGCTCGACGGCGCCATCCGCTACGACAGCGTCGACAAGGAGCTGCTGTTCTGCGACGGCACCGACTGGATCGTGTTCGCAGCGCCGCAGGGACCGCTCGGCACGGTCGACAATCCCGGAACCAGCTGCAAGCAGCTGCTCGATGCCGGGGCCAGCACTGGCGATGGCAACTATTGGCTGGGCCTGGCCTCGCCGAAGCTGACGTTCTGCAACAGGTCCGCGCCCCCCGGAGACCCCGACTTCATGCTCGTCACACCCGATCAGTTCTATCACGGTGACCAATTCGCCAAATTCGGCGCGACCAACGGGTCCAACGTCTTCGACTACGGCTGTGACTTCTGCGGCGCTGCCCAGATTGTGTACCAGTACCCCTGCCCCGACACGAACTGGTCCGTCAGCTACTACCAGATGCGCTCGCACTGCAACCACAGCAACCACATCGGCAACGACACGGTGTTCAACTACACCACCTACATCCAATCGGGCATCGAGGGTGTGCAGGTTCAGCAGATCGGCGACGCCTGCGGCGACCCCAACGAGATGACCATGGTCGGAGTGTGTTCAGTCACCGGCACCAGCGAGACCGACCCCGGCGGGTGGGACGCCAAGATGCGCAACGTGTCTTGGTCGAACTAGTCGGGTCCACGCCCGACGACAGGGGCAGTGACGGCCCTCCGGTGCGCGACATGTCTTCTTCGACATCCACAATGGGGCGCCGGAGAGCTGGCCTGAACGCCCCTAAGGAGCGCGGAAGAGCAGCGGCAGTGCGGCGGCGTAGATCGCGTCCACCTCGGCGTCCGAGAGCACCTTGCCCTCCCACACAGCGACCTCGGCGTAGCGGCCGTCCACGTGGTGGTTGCCACTCAAGATGGCCTGGTGGGCGCCAAAGGCCCATCGGGTGCCGATAGCCGTGCAATCGTAGCCGGTGACCGTGTACTTGTAGTTCGATGGCCCGTTGATGGTGTAGGTCATCGTGTCGCCTTCGGCGCGAAGCACGTGGTGGGTCCAGGTCCCGTTGATGTTGTAGTCCGTGGGTGACTCGCCACCACAGACCGACATGCCG
>CAYYHT010000384.1:0-7607 GCA_964471355.1 uncultured Enterobacteriaceae bacterium | reverse complement strand
ACCGCGGACTTCAGACTCACCCCACTAGCACTAGCAAGGCCGCTGAAAAAGCCGGAGCTAGCGGTCACACCAGCGGTGTGACGAGGCGTTGCGGCGGAAGGCGTCGCTGTTGATCTCGGAGCAGTTGGCGTAGATGACATCCTTGAGGGCGTCGATCTCGTCAAAGTCCAAGGCCATCGGGTCGAACACGATGGGGAAACTGTCGCCAGAACCGTTCTCGATGTCGTCGATCAGGGTGTCGTAGGTCCCGTCCCGGCGCGTCTCCCAGATGGCTTGGTGGTTGGACACGTAGCTGTCGATCAGGTCTTGGTACTGGGCACCACGGAACACTGCGAGGTTCTCCATGGTGCTGTACTCGGCGTTGGTCGACATGTTGTACGAACCAGTAGCGAGCTCGTCCTTGTCGACGATCAAGTACTTGTGGTGCATCTGATCGGCGTAGCTGTAGTCCCAGCGGTAGGCATAGAACTTGTACCGAGTAGGCAGGCCGGCAGCGCTCAGATGGTGGCCAAAGTGCAGGCCGTCGTCGTCGCAGTCTTCGAGGTCGCCCGCGTCGCCAGCAGCGTCGGCGACACAGTCGTCGTAGTCGTCGTTCTCGGTGCCGTGGTACCAGGCGCTGACGTACTCTTGGCCGTCCAGGTAGATGCGAATGTCGAGGCTGGGATCGCTCGCAGCCTTCGCTATCAGCGCTTCAGCAACCTGTCGCGACCGCATATGACCCGACGCAATCCAGATGGAGTCGTCCGCCCCGTTGATCATCTCGACCAGGGTCCCGCGTGCGACGGCGCCCTCTTCGAGACTGAACGTCCAACCGTGGGCGCTCGACTCATAGACACGGAAGTTGGACGAGGTGAACACCGCGTCGGCACCCGTCGTCTGGTCGATCATGTCTTGGGTGATCTCGGTCGAGGTCAGGAACTCGATCTCTTCGTTCCATTCGACGGGACGGCTGTGCTCCCACAAGTGATTGAACTCGCGTTGGAACAGCAGATTCAGCCGCTCTTCGCCGTTGAGAAGCATGGTGTTCTCGTCGAACCGGGTCGCCGCGGAGCTCGACCAGTTGGCGCTGCCGCTGACCAGGGTTCCGACCTTGGCCTCGACCGCAGGATTGCTGCGGGGGCCGTCAAAGATGCCGAACTTGTGGTGCATGATCTTGTTGATCCATCGCACTTCAATGCCCATGTCTTCGAGGCGGGCCGACCGAGTTCCCGCGGGGGACTTGCGGTCTTCTGAGGCGCTCTGGAAGAGCACGCGAACACTCACGCCGCGCTCTCTGGCGCGCTCGAGCGCATCGAAGATCTCGCCGTCGCGGAAGCTGTAGATGGCAATGTCGATGGAGGTGCGAGACAGGTCGACCAAGCGCGCGACGGAGTTCAGGTGGCTGTCTTCCCACAGCTGGGGCGACATGATGGTGCCGCTGGCCAGGCAGCGGGTCTCGCCGTGGTGCTGCAGCGTCGCGAGGGTCGACGGGCCGACGTAGGGCACATCATCGAGGGCCTGCAGGCTACTGAAGGACTCGCCGGCGGCCTTGGCCTCGACGATGTGGGTGACCGCACGGCTGTAGACGCCAACATTGGCCAGCACATCGGCGTCGGTGCCGTCTTCGTTGACGAAGTCGAGCAGCTCGGTCTCGGCGCAGGCCGGCGGCGGCGGCGGCTCGTAGCCGTTCTCGCAGATGTTGGCGCCAGCGGCAACGAGCTGTTCGATGGCCTTGGGGCCCACATAAGGCACCTCATCGAGCTCGTAGATGCTGCCAAACAGCTGATCGTCCACGGTGCCGGCAATCTGATCGACACCGTCGCGATGCTCGGTGACGTTGCGCGCCGCGCGGGAGTGCACGCCAGAGTCGCGCAGTACCTCGAATGTGGTGGCGGGGTTGTTCGCAAACTGCACGACAGCAACCAGCTCGCAGTCGGTGTAGCCACCGCTGTCGAACGGATCGGCAAAAGCCACGGCGTCTTCGGTGTCCTCTTCGGCAGGTGCACTGCCGTTGCAGGCGGTCAACAGGCTGAGGATTGCCAGATGATGGACTCGCATAGGTCCCCTCCAAGGGGACACAAGCTAACACCGTCGGGCCTCAGATCACGGACCGGCGGTAGAGTCGCTCCGGGAGACTTCATGCAATCGGTCGACAACGCCCAGCCCAAATGGATCGTCTACAGCTTCTATGCGGCCGCTGCGTACAACATCGTAGGCATGATGACGCTGACCCAGTTCCTGACGCTAGACCGCCTGGGCGCCTACGATCCAATCTTCGATCTCGCCGGCGCTCAGCTGGTCATTCTGTGGGGGGCTGCCTACCTCGCCACCTCCAGGCACTTCCACGTGGCACCCCATGTCGTGCTCGTCTTTGCGTTCGAAAAGGCCTGGTACTTCAAGCGCTGGCTGGAGTGGTTGAGCGAGCGATCGGGCGAACTGTCGGACATCGCCGCCGCTGATCCTGGCGCCGGCTTCTTCTACGCCACCTATGGTGCGGGTGATGGACTGTTCATGGCATTCTTTGCCTACGTATGGTGGACCTACCGCGGTGCGGGCACTGACTTCGAGGCGAACTGATGCGCAGACGTGACGCACTCAAAGCAGGCATGCTGGCCTTCCTCGCCGCTTGCACAGGCCAGGACACGCAGCCCGGCCCCGGCGAGACCGACACCGATCCGCTCGACACCGATGACAGCGACGTCGTCGTCGGCTGCCTGAACCCACTGACGCCGCACGGCACCGAGGCCGAAGGCTGGACCCGCATCCCGTTGTCCGACCACCCCGAGATGGTCGACAAGTACAACGGCTTCGAGACGACCATCAACGGACAGCGGGTGAGCATCGCCCACGTCGACGACGACTGCTTTTCGTGTGTGGGCACGGTCTGCACCCACAGCGGCTGTGCCGTGAGCTACCGCGCAAGCCGCAACCAGTTCGTGTGCCCATGCCACGGCGCAATCTACGGTCGAGCCGGGGAAGTCATCGCTGGACCGGCCCCATTGCCGCTGCCGGTCCACCCCACAGACTTCGATGGCGAGGCGATCTGGGTCCTCGTGACATAGCGCGACACCGTTCGATCTAAGCGCAACGGTGGCGGCGCCCGTAATGCCGGGTGACACATGGGGCGTTCAACGGTGTTCAACCAGATGCCACGGAGAGAACTTGGGCATCGACGTCGACGCCTGGTATCGGCGATACGGACCCATGGTGCTTCGACGCTGCAGGGCGCTCCTTCGGGACGAGCAGGCAGCGACGGAAGCCATGCAGGACGTGTTTGTCGAACTAGTGCGTCGGGAGGACCGCATAGTGGACCACGCACCCTCATCGCTGTTGTATCGAATGGCGACAAACACCTGTCTGAACCGCATTCGCAGCAAGAAGCGACGGCCCGAGGACGCCGCCTCCGACCTGCTGGACCGAATCGCAGCTGCACCGGACTACGAAAGCGGCTGGTCGGCGAAGCTGATGTTGGACACGATCTTTGGTCGCGAGCAAGAGAGCACGCGCACCATGGCTGTGCTGCACCTTCGCGATGGGCACACCCTCGAAGAGGTGGCCAAGATCTGCGGCATGTCCGTCAGTGGCGTGCGCAAGCGCCTTCGCACGCTCAAGGCGCACGTCGCCGAGCTCGAGGCCATTCAATGAGCCGCCGCGTTCCCGACCTCTTCGTCGAGCAGCTCGCCTCCGGTGACCTGTCTGAGGCCCGCGCAACCGAAGTCCGCGATGCACTCGCTTCCGAGCAAGGCGGCCTGCAACGACTGGCCGCCATCGAGGCCAGCAACGCCGACATGCTCTCTCAATTTCCCGCCGAGAACGTCATTCCCGCCGCGCGGCTCGCCGCCGGATGGAACGGCGCTTCTCGGACGTGGTTGTCCGCCTTCGTGGCGGTGGCTGCTGTGGCCCTGGTCGCGATCATCGCGAACCCGGTCCTTGTCAATCCAAGCTCTACGTCCGAAACCCGTCTGAAGGGCCAGGCACCAGCGCTGCAGCTCCACCGCCTCGAAGGGTCGGATGTCGTCTCCCTCGGGCCCGGCATGACCGCCAACGACGGCGACCGCATCCAACTCTCCTACATCGCCGCTGGCCAGCGCTTCGGCGTCATCGTCTCAATTGATGGCCGCGGAGCTGTGACCGTGCACGAGCCGCGGAGCACTGGGCGGCTGGCCGCCGAGCTCACAGCGGGCGGAGCACACACCCTCGACCAGAGCTACGAGCTCGACGATGCGCCGCTGTTCGAGCGATTCTTCTTTGTCACTTCCGACAGCGCATTCTCCATTGATCAGGTACGTTTGGCGGCGACCGCCCTGGTGGAGTCGGGTGATGCGCGGACCGGGCAGCTCGACCTGCCCAGCCACCTGCATTCCGGATCGTTCATGCTCAACAAGGCCCATCGATGATCAGCCTGCTCGCACTGCTCAGCGCACAACCCGTCTTGGCCGAACCGGTCGAGTTGCGGCGATATGTGCTCGTAGCAGGCGCGGACGACGGCGGGGCAGAGCGCGTGCAGCTGCAGTACGCCACCACCGACGCCTCCTCCTTCGCCTCGGTGCTCAGCGACCTCGGCGAGGTCAGCGACACCGATCTGATCGTGCTCCAAAACCCGTCGCGGACCCAGTTGGTCGAGGGCATCGAAGCCCTGCATGACCGCATCGAAGCAGATGGCGACGCCCGGACCGAGGCCATCGTCTACTACTCGGGTCACAGCGACGAGCGCGGGCTGATGCTCGGCGAGGAACGACTTCCCTACAACGACTTCAAGCGGGCCGTTGAGACCCTGCCCAGCGACGTCACAATCGCTGTGCTCGACTCGTGCGCCAGCGGGGCCATGGTTCGAACCAAGGGCGGCATACACAAGGCGCCATTCCTCGTCGACGAGTCAGCGGGCATCAGCGGACACGCCTACATCACCTCGGCATCCGCGACCGAAGCCGCCCAGGAATCCGACCGCATTCAGGGCAGCTTCTTTACTCACTACTTGGTGTCTGGATTGCGGGGAGGCGCCGATGTAGACGGGAACAACCGCGTCACCCTCAACGAGGCCTACCGATTTGCCTTCGACGAGACCCTTCGCCGCACCGAAGGCACCTTCGGAGGCGCCCAGCACGCGTCGTATGACATTCAGCTGATGGGCAGCGGCGATCTGGTCATGACCGACCTGCGAGACACCTCTGCCGGCCTGCGCCTGCCACCGGAAATGGAGGGGCGCTTCTTTGTGCGCGACCACCAGAACCACCTGCAGGCCGAGCTGTACAAGCCGCTTGGACAACCAGTGCTGCTCGGACTCTCGCCAGGCCGCTACCAAGTCAGTGTCGAGCAAGAGGTCCACTTCGCCCACGCCGTGGTTCAGCTCGAAGAGGGCGATCCCATGCAGCTGTCGCCACTGAACTTTGTGTCCCTGGCTCCTGAAGGCACCACGGTCCGCGGGGACTTGCTGCCCGGACCCGAGGTACGCGACCGCTTCCGTGGCAATCCGATGATGCACCGAAGCTTCGTGGCCGCCAGCACGGTCAGCACGCTCACCGCACTGGCCCTGTACAGCCTGACCTTCCAGGTCAACATGGAGGCCTGCCAGGGTGATGTGGACTGCATGGCCAAGACCCGCGGACTCAACAACAACCTGCTGGTCGGAGCGGGCGTATTCGGTGGAATTGGCGCGGTCACAGGCGTGAGCGCCGTCGTCACCATCCCCGAGAAGAAAAAGACTGAGTCCAAGGCCGAAGCAGGACGCTGAACGCGAGTGCAGAGTAGAGTGGCGCTGATGAAATCCAGCACCATGATCAACGAGCTGCACTACCTCGGCATTGACGAGGCAGACATCCGTTTGCTGCTGCTGATACCGCTGCTACAAGTGGCGTGGGCCGACGCTCAGGTGGTCCATCGCGAGCAAGCAGTGGTGCGGGCCGCAGCCCAGCGACTGGGGCTGACAGAAGGCGAGCGCGGCAAACAGGTCAATGCCTGGCTGACCAAGCGCCCCACCCAGGACTACTTGCGGCGCGCACGCACCGCACTGCGTGAGCTCGCCGGTCACAGCTCCGGACTGGGCGCCGACATCAACGTCGACGACCTCGTGTTTGTGCTCGAGGCGGCCCGCGAAGTGGCTCTGGCGGGCTCGGGCATGTTCGGATTCCTGCGCTATGAGGCGCAAGCCCGCGACGCGCTCGACGAGATCATGCTGGACCTGAGTCTCGAGAACATCGACTTCGAGTTCGATCTGGGCTGGGAATTCACCGAAGAGATGACCCAGGAGTTGCTCGAGGAAGCAAAGCGCGAGCTCACGGGCGAGGAGCCTGCACAGCCCCACGTCTCCGAGGAGCTGCCACGAGAGCTCTCTGTCGAGATGACCGACGAAGCACCTCCGGGGTTCTTGCCCGGACAGACTGGCTTCGCACTCGGCCTCGAAGAGTTCCTGGTCGCACCCGACGAGGATCCGCCCGAAGAGCTGCTCGAGATGGTGCGCGAGACCGACCTGCGCGACGAACTGATGCAGAAGCAAGTGGGCATGCTGGCCAAGCTGCTGCTCAAGGGCGACACGCTTCCCGAATACTGCGCGCTGGCGTTGGTCAAGATGCTGGGCGACGTGCAGCAGCAGCTGAACCTGCCCACAGAAGCCGCTTCGTGCCTGGGGGACGAGCGAGCCTTCAATGCCGTCCACAAAGCCGGGTGGGACATGGCGCACTCGGTTCGCTACGGCGGCGCCTTCTCGGGCTCCGTCGTCATTCGGGACCGGATTGTGCTTCGCACGACGGCCTATCGACAGCCACCTGCCGATCTGCCCCCAGTGTTTGCTCACGAAGGCGGCTACCTCAAGCTCTTGGCCCGACTGCACTCGGTGTCGGGCATCTCAGAGCACTACGGCGTGCAAGCCCCCGAGACCTGCACTCACTTTGTCCACGTGGTGTTCTGTCTGGACAGCATGGGCAAGTTCAGCTGGCTGCCGGTGGTTGTTCCTCTGGGGAAGACCCCTGGGAAGATCGTGCTGGCACCACAGCTTTTGAGCGAGGCCGAGCGTCGTCGATAAGCTCGTGAACGGCGCTCAGGTCGTCGGCCAGCCCAGCGGACCAGAACCGTCGAACGTCCCAACCCGCGTCGCTCAACACGCGCTCACGCCACAGCTCCCAAGCAACCGGATTGGCCGCGTAGTCCCAGGCCTCGTCGTCGCATAGCACCGCAATGCGATTGCCCATCGAGACGTCAATGCGCGCCCCTGGCGGGCCTATCGCGGTGGAGCACCCTGCAATCTGGGCGCCGATGGCCTCGGCAAGGGGCTCGAGGCCGGGCATCGGATCGGCATGCACATGCACAGCGGCGTTCATCAGGATTCGAGCGGCAGTCGGCAGCCGACCGGCGGGCAGCTCTGGCAGCTCTTCGAGCAGGTCCTTTGGGAGCGAATGGAACAGCTCCACACGCCGACGAGCCCCACCTAGCCAACGCAGCGCGTGCCGGGCTGACAGGCTCTCGAGCGGCCCATAGGCCTCGATGAACTCGCCCTTCTCGTCCTCGGCATAGGTAAAGCTGACCAGCAGCACATCACATGGCCGTGGCGCCGCCGCGAAGTCCGCGAGATCGAGATCGCCGGCGTCCGACGCTTTATCGAACGCCTCTCCCCAGTCGGCGTCCTTCTCGGCCTC
>CAYYHT010000383.1:0-7612 GCA_964471355.1 uncultured Enterobacteriaceae bacterium | reverse complement strand
GAGCACCGGCATCGCGACCCAGAAGATCATGATGGTGCCGTGGTTGGTGACCAGCGCGTTGTATTCGAGCGGCGAGACGTGGCCGTACAGCGGCACGTTGATGCCGGGGAAGGCCAGCTGCATGCGGAATGCGTACACAAAGAAGCCACCGAACAGGGCCATCGCCATGCCGGTGAACATGTACTGCATGCCGATGTACTTGTGGTCCGTCGGGAAGACGAACTTCTCGATGAACGTGGGCTCGTGGTGGCCGTGACCGTGGTCGTCGTGACCGTGGCCGTGGCCGTGAGGATCAGATGCGGGTGCAGACATTGCGGCTCCCCTAGCGGCTAGCGACCGGACCGCTGTTTGCAGCAATCCAGTTCGCGTGTTGTTCGGGAGATTCGACGAAGACCTTGGCGCCCATGATGCCGTGGCCGACACCACACATCTCGGCACACTGCAGGTCAAACTCGCCTTCGAGGGTCGGAGTCACCCAACCGGTGATGATGCGGCCTGGGATGATGTCCTGCTTGATGCGCCACACAGGCACAGAGAAGCTGTGCATGACGTCGCGGGATTCAAGGTTGAAGATCATGGTGCGGTTGCTCTGCACGTGCAGCTCGTCAACCGTAAAGATGTCGTCGTCTGTTCCAAGCTCGCCGTCGGCACCGGGGTGCTGGAAGCTCCAGGCCCATTGTTGGGCGACAACGCGCACAATCTCTTGGTCCTCGTTCTCGGGAATGACCTGTTTGACGTTGTACCAGACACTGACGGCGAAGTAGATGACGACCACGTCGCACAGAATGATGAGGTAGTGCGGGTAGGCGACCCACTTGTGCAGATCGTGCTCGTGGCCCGTGTAATAAGCGGCTTTTACCCCGGCTTTTTCTCGGTATTCCCACAGCAGGTATGTGAACATTCCCTGGGTGACGAGCCACCAGAAGCCCACGATGAGGCCAATGACGCCGATGACTTGGTCGATGTCGGCTGCATATGTTGACCCTTGGGGGATCAACCAGTCGATGGTGATCATTCTTCACCTCCGTTCCAGCTGACGTGGTCACCGCTGAGTGTCGGGCTGGTCATGTCCACCCCAGACTCGGATGCCTCGCCGTTGGGCAGGATGACGACGAAGACGACGCCCATGAAGAGCACGGCTCCAATCATGGTGACCGCGAAGGTCTTGTAGCCAACCTGGTCGGGCGTATCGTCGGGATGTGCGTGTTCGGACATCGTTCCCCCCCTACTCGAGCGTGCGGATGAAGGCGATGACGTTCTTCATGTCGTCTTCGGTGGCGAGGGACGGGATGCCCGTCGCGACCATCGTGGCACCCATCTTGTCGCCTTCGGCGCTGCCGCGGATGCCTGACTTGAAGTTCTTCAGCTGAGTGAGCATGTACCAGTCGTCGGCGCCGGTGAGCGGCGGGCCGCCCATGAGCTCGGAGCCTTCACCGTTGACGCCATGACAGGCCTTGCAGACGGCGAACTTGGCTTCACCCGCAGCGGCATCGCCCTCGAGCGTCGCAGCACCCTTGTGGGGCTTGAGCTTCGAGACGTAGGCGCTGACCAAGGCGACTTCTTTGTCGTCGGTGAGCGTGCGCGACATGGGCCGCATGCGCAATCCGGCGACATCGTCGAAGTGGGCACCGCGCTTGCCGTCGCGGAAATTGCTGACCTGACGCTCGACGTACCACTGGGGCAGGCCGGCGATGGCTGGGGCTTGAATCAGCTGATTGCCCTCGCCGGTCTGGCTGTGACAGGTGGCGCAGTTGTTTACGAATAGGACTTCGCCGCGTTCGCCTTTGTCGAGGCCACTGCAGGCGGTCGACAGCGAGAGCGCTGCGAGTGTGAGTCCGATGTGGAGCTGGGCTCTCACCATTTCGGTTCCTCCGAAAGGAAACAGGCTGCATTGGGCTTTCCAACGCAGTCTGTGCGGCCGGCCATCGTATAAAACTCCAGCCAATGCGAAATGCAGCATGTGGTTGCACAAGGAAAGCGTGGGAAGGTGCTCTGCAATGGGCGACCGCGGGTGAAATCCCCCAGGTCGATCATCCGTGGGCCATCCAGTAGATGAGCACGCCCGTAATCGAGACGTACAGCCACACACCCAAGGTGTACTTGGCGATTGCGCGATGTTTGTCGAAAGCACCGGTCAGGCCGCGCATCAAGGTGGTCAGTGCCAGGGGCAGGATGATCGTCGCGAGAACGATGTGCGTCAGCAAGATGAACAGGTACAGCTCGCGGAACGCCCCTTCGTAGATGGCGGGACCGCTCTTGAACCAGTGATAGACGATGTAGGTCGTCAAGAATGCGGTGCTGGTGGTGAACGCGGTGATCATCACGCGCTTGTGCCACACGACCTGCCCAGCCCGAATCAACGCGAAGCCAATCAACAGCAGCGTGGCGGTCACCGAGTTGAGGGTGGCGTTGACCATCGGCAACATCGAGACGTCGACGCTGCCGGCGAGGCCCTCGGGGCGAGGGCCCAGGATCAGGAATGCGACCGCGGCACACAACACGGCCGACACCACGTAGATGATGCGCTGTGCCTTGGTCTCGTCCAACGCGGTGCTGCTCATTGGGGGCTCTTGAAGGGAGCGGCCCAGTCGAAACCCAACAGGATGCCGAAGCGCCCGACGGGTTCGCCGTCGAGCAGTGCGACGCCGCCGTCCAGGCGACCACTGACGCCCATAAATCGGCTGCGCCGAAGCTTGACCCCGGTGCCGATACGCAGCTCGGGAGCGAGTCGGGCCGCGCCGAGCTCGGTGCCTGCCGCGATCGAGAACCAAGGCTTGAGCACGAGCAGGTCGTAGCCCTTGCGAAACTCGAGCATCGGGGTGATTCGGAGATCGTCGCCGACCGTTTCCAATCGCCCGACGACGCCCAGACTGTTCCAGCGCCCTAGAGCGTAGGTTTCGTCGTATTTGCCGAACCACCACGACGCGCCAAAGGCGCCGCCGAGGGGCACATCGAGCGGCGTGGTGTCCAGACCCACAGCGCCGGCCAAGTCCAACTGGTAGCCTGCCATCGGCTCAGAAAGCGCGAAAGCTCTGGGGCTGATCGCCGATAGAAGGCTGGCAAGAAGGAGACCGCGCATGGCTGCGGACCGTAACTCTCTCATCGCTCGCGCGCTGCGCGGGGAACAAGTCGAACGTCCACCGGTGTGGTTTATGCGCCAGGCTGGGCGCTACATGGCCGAATACCGGGCCGTGCGCGAGAAGGTCAGCTTTGTTGACCTGTGCAACTCACCGGATCTGTGCGTCGAGGTGACGTGTCAGCCCGTGGACCGGTTTGGTGTCGACGCGGCCATCATCTTCTCAGACATCCTGCCGGTGCTGCAGGCGATTGGTCGAGACTTCCATCTGGTCAAGGGCAAGGGGCCTGTTGTTCCCGATCCCGTGCGCACGACCAGCGATGTGGCCAGCCTGCGTCGTCCCGATGTCGCCGACGCGCTGCCGGTCGTGCCCAAGGCGATCAAGCTCTTCCGCGAAGTTCGGCCCGACACGCCGATCCTGGGCTTTGCCGGCGCCCCGTTTACGCTGTTTTGCTACCTGGTCGAGGGCGGAAGCTCAAAGAACTGGGAGTACCCCAAGCGCATGCTCTACGAGGCTCCGGACCAGGCCCGTCACATCCTCAACCTGCTGGCCGATGTGGTCGGGGACTACCTGCAGGCCCAGATCGACGCCGGTGCCGTTGCCGTCCAGATCTTCGACACCTGGGCAGGCACGCTGTCGCAAGAGGACTTCAAGGCATTTGCGCTGCCGGCCACACAGCGGGCTCTGGCACGCGTCAAGGGTGCCCCGCGCATCTTCTTCAGCAAGGACATGGCGCCGTACCTTCACCTCGTGAAGCAAACCGGAGCCGACGCGTTTGGCATCGACTGGCGCACAGACATGCGCATCGCGCGCAAAGCCCTCGGTGATGCGCCGGTTCAGGGCAACCTCGATCCGCTCGCCCTATACGCGCCCACCGATCAGATTCGTGCTCGGGTGCGCGCCACAATCGAAGCAGCCGGGCCGCGAGGCCATGTGTTCAACCTCGGACACGGCGTGCTGCCGACCACCCCACTTGCTGGGGTCGACGCCATGATCGACGAGGTCAAGAAGTACCGCTATCCAGCGCCGTAGCGCCTACTTCACGAAGTAGATCGACGACATCTTGGCGGTGGTCTTGGACGGATCGTAGTCCTTGGGCAGACGCTTGCGCGCCTCGGTCCATTCCCAGGTACGGGTCTGGCCGACTTCGAGCTGTCCGTAGAACTCGTCGGGCATGGGAATGCCCCAGTTCTCGGTGACCACTGGCCACTTCTTGCGCTCGACAGCACCGCCGTCAGCGCCCAGGAACACCATCGTGATGTCGAGCTTGCGAATGGCGGTGTCGGTGTTGTTGGTCACGTCGATGCGCCAGGCCCAGCCGTCCTTCTCGCCCTGTGGGTCCTCGGCCATGTTGATCTCTTCGAAGACGGTCGCTCCAAGCACGATCTTGTCCCGGTAGGTGGCCACTTCGATGCCCATGCGGGCTGTGGCTTTGCGGTCTTTGTCGCCCCGGGGGTATTCGTCCAACCACTGCTTCCAGCTGGCGGTGGTGTCTTCGCGCTTGGCCCAGTCAAACAGGAACTCCTCGCGCTCGCCGACGGCCTTTTCGCGCAGACGGCCCTCGGGGAACTTCTCGAGGTAGGCGTCGTAGCTCTCGAGGGTGCCGTCGGCCTTGGCCTTCTCGAGGTACAGCTCTTCGAGGCGGGTCGTGGCCTGAAGCAGGGTGTTTCGGTCCGGATTGTTGTTCGCCAGGAACTCTTCATAGCCGGCGATGGTGTCCATTTTCTGGACTTCGCCAAAGCCATCGCCACAGGCGACAGTCAGCAGCAAAAGGGCGGAAAGAGCAGCAATGCGCATGGTCAGGGACCTCCGAGGCGCCTCGGTAACGCGCCAGCCGTCACCTTCGCTTCTGCCAATCCATGCGAACCACAATCCGTGTCCCTGGGTTGCCGTCCCATTCCACGTTGAGTCCCTCTGCACGCAGGGCAGCTGCGATCTTGCGCCCAGCCTCTGCCGTCGCCTCGTCGCCCCCGACATCGCCTCCAAAAGACAGGTAGAGCGCGCCATCGCTCGCCACATAGGTCAGGTCGGGCTGCGTATAGAACACCTCACCGCTGTAGGGATTGCCGCTCTCGATCCAGTCGTCTTGGGCATGGCTGATGCTGGCCCATGCGCAGCGGGTGCAGTCATCCCAGTTCTGACGGGTGACAAAGCCTTGGTTGCCGAGCGCCTCAAAGGCCTTGTCCAGCCGGTCGACATCGGTCACGGCGGGCCATGCGGCTTGTTCCAGTCGCTGCTTGCGAAACGCCTCGGCAACGACATCGCGAGAGATCTGCATCAGGGCTTCGTAGGGGTAGTACTCCTCAAAGCCAGTGATCGCGCGAGTCTCGATCTCGTCATTGGTGAGGAAGCCCTCTCGCAAGCGCGATGCCACCCACGTGCCAACCTTGGCCTTGATCTCTGCCTCTCGGTCAACCCACTGGGTCCGGGCGATCATGGCCAATTCCGCGTCGGTGAAGCCGATCTGCGCGGTGGGACCGGTGTCGGCGACGATCTTCTCGGCGATCAGGGTGTTCAATGCCTTGACGTGGGACCAGTGGTCCGCCCGAGCGATGAGGTGTGCCTCAAAGGGAGTCCGCGACGCCGTAGCAGAGGCCTGCATGCTCTCGGTGCCGACATGGTACGTCGACAGTTCGCCCTCGAAATAGAAGGTTGGACGGGTGATTCCATCTGCAAATCGCGCCGCAGATCTGAGCTGATTTTCACGTTTGTCCTGTGGCGGGTAGGGCGTGTTGCCCCAGCCCTTGCTGAAGCGCTCATGAAGCGCCTCCATGTCAGCCACACCCCCACTCGAGAACGCAGCTCGGTGCCCCTCACCAGTGGTTGCGGCCAATAGAACCAGCGTGGCGCCTGCATTGTGTCCCCCCAGATACACCCGCTCCGGGTCGACATAGGGCAGGCTCTTCAGGTGCTCTCGGGCCGCCAACAGGTCCTCGACTTCGCCCCAGAACATTCCAAACTGGCCCGGATTGTCGTGCTCTCCGCGCCACGATGGCGCCATGACGACGATGCCCTTGTCGACAAATGGCCCCACCCCTACGTCTTCGGTCGGGGGAGCGCCGGGTCGCCAGACGGTGTCGTCGAGTCCCCGAAAACCGCCGTGGGCCCACAACACCGCGGGGTGCCGCTTGCCGTCGCCTGGATCGTCGGTGACCATCGCTGCCATCTCGCCGATCGGGCTGCTGTACTGGATGGCGGACCAGCCTTCGGGGGGCTGGGGTACTGGCGGGCCGGGCTGCGGCGGTCTGGAACTGGCTGCAGCGGTGGTGAACTCCCTTCGGGCGTCCAACAGGGGTTTGCGCTCCTGTGGGCGGACGCCGACGCCTGGGAACATGCTGGTGTTGGTCGAGGGCAGGTTCGCGGTGCGCTCGAACGTGGCCACGATGTCCCGCAGCTCTGGGAGATTGGTGGCCTGGTCCTGTTCCAGTCCCCAGGTGAGCACTGCATAGAACCGGTCTGGTGCCTCGATGACCTCTGCCCAGTACGCCAGTTTGGTGCCGTCATCCATCTCGAGCCAGGCATAGCGACCCACCGCTGGCAGCCCATCGATTTCCCTGAATGTGACTGGGTTGCCTTGCAGGGAGGACGTCGCGGGTGGCGTCCAGCTGGTGTACGAGATCTGGGCGTCGAGCACGCTCTCGGCGGACGTCGGTACCTCGTAGATGCTCTTGTCGTACCAACGGACGATGATGTACATGTCGCCAACAACGTTTGCGATTTCGATGAACTGGCCATCGTCGAGGTCGTCCATGGTGCTGTACTTCACGGCCGGTGTCTTGATCAGGCAGCCGCAGTCGGCGTCCTTCCAGGCGTGATCGGGCAACGAGCCGCACGCCAGCGAGCAGATCGCGGTCAGCAACAGGACTCGGTTCATGGGACGCATGCGGGTCAGTGTGGCACAGCCGTTACGCTCGCCTCCATGTACAACCGCGTGTGGCATCGCATCCTCGTCGTCGTCGTCGCCCTGTTGGGCGGTGCGGTCTGGCTGTTGGTGCAGGGAGTCCTCGACGCCTTCGATCGCAATCCGTGGCTCACGGGTGGGGTGATTGCAGGCATTGTGCTGTCGGTGCTGGGTGTCAGTGGCGCGGTCTGGTGGAACGAGGCGCGCCGTTGGAAGCGCTGGCATGAGGTTCAAGAGAGCATCGGCGTGGAGTGGCTGCCCGACGCGCCAGACGGCCGCAACTACATGTGCGAGGGCTGCGGCGCGCGCGAGATGGGCGGAGGTGTGTGCCGCAGCTGTGGTTCCGATCTGCTCGACATCCGCAATCCGGCCAACGGGGACCGGCTGCACGGCATTCAGCAGCTGCATGAAGATCGGTGGTGGAACGTGTTCTTTGCCGTGGGCGTGCTCGCGGTGGCTGCCGGAGCGCTCGCGCTGACGACACTCGACCTCGATGACTGCGAGGACGGCGCTGTGTATGCATCCGACCGGACCACGAGCAGCGGCCCTGGCCAAGACTGGTGCGAGCTCGACGATGGCACCAAGCATGGACCGTTCAAGAGCTTTCACCTCGACGGCTCGCCCGAGCGCGTCG
>CAYYHT010000382.1:0-7621 GCA_964471355.1 uncultured Enterobacteriaceae bacterium | reverse complement strand
TGACCCTGGACAGTTTTGGCGACGATGCCCTTCAGATCACCCGCTACTGGGGCGGTTGAGGGCGTTACCCGCAGCCCATGCATGTTCTGATCACAGGAGCTTCGTCGGGTATCGGCGAGGCCATCGCCCGCGAGTACGCCACTGTCGGCGCCACCCTGACCATCGTGGCTCGCCGCCGCGAAAAACTCGAGGCGCTCGCCGCCGACACGGGCGCTCATGTGGTCGTCCAGGACCTGGGTGTGCCCGCCGACGCTCCGGCGTGTGTTGTCGCGGCACAAGAGGCCAACGGACCCGTCGACGTGCTGATCAACAACGCCGGCATTCAGATTGTCGGTCCGACGGCTTCGGTGGACTGTGACGCGGGCGAGAAGCTGCTGCGCCTCAACGTGCACACGCCGCTCAGGCTGATTCGCGCAGTGCTCCCGGGCATGCTCGAGCGCGAGTCGGGCACCATTGTGAACATCGCCAGCATGGCGGCCCTCGCGGCGATTCCGGGAATGACCTACTACAACGCCAGCAAAGGCGCATTGGCCAACGCGTCAGAAGCGCTGCATGGCGAGCTGCTGAACAGCCCGGTGAACGTCGTCACGGTCTACCCGGGCGTCCTGCCGACCACCGAGATGGGCGAGTACGGCTGGAAGAGCATGGAGGACAGCTGGATGAAGGTCCTGCAGCCGCAAGGCACTCCAGAAGGCCTGGCAGCGCTCATTCGCCGGGGTGTCGACAAGAAGAAGGCTCGCGTCATCTACCCGCGCATCAACGCCCTCGCGCGCAGCTTTCCGGGCGCGACGCGCTGGCTGATGGACCGCCTGGCTCCGGCCCTGGTTGACGAAGAAAGCTAGCGGAAGCCTTTCCAGTTGGGATCCGGGTCCCCGCGTCGGGCACGGTCGGCTTCGCCATAGCCCTCGAGTGTCGTGCCGTCGGCGTCATCCCAGCTGTCATCGAGCAGGGTGAGCTCGTTCATGCGGTCGGGGCGGAAGTTACGGAAGTCTTCCCGCAGCTCGCACCACGCAGCCAGCGACCACTTGCTGCCCCAGAAATACAGTCCCAGCGGTCGCACCGTTCGCTCGGAGCTGTCGCCGTTGGGTCGTTCATAGGCGAAGCGAACCTTTCGCTTGCCGGCAATGCCGCGTCTCAGGATGCCCAGGCCCTCTGATCGGGCCTCCATCCATGGTCCGCGCGGAGCATACAGAGCGGTCTTGAGCACCAGCTCGCGCAGTGCCTTGGGCAGCACCGCTTCGATCTTGGTGAGGGCCCCACGAGCCGCGCGGGCCAGCTCGGGGTCGGTCCAGCCTTCGACCAGCCTGGCGCCAAGCACCAGGGCCTCGATCTCGGCTGCGCTGAAAGTGAGCGGTGGCAATTCGTAGCCTCGCTGCAGCGCGTAGCCGACGCCCGCTTCTCCTCGAATGGGCACACCGCTGTTCACCAGGTCTTTGACGTCCCGGTAGACGGTGCGCTTGCTCACTTCCAGCTCCTCAGCCAGTCGCTCAGCAGTGATCAGCTGGCGGCTCCTAAGAAGCTGGACGAGTCGGAAGAGGCGGTCGGCGCGTCGGCTCACGCGCGCAGTCTATGCCGTAGCGGTCATCTTCACGAGGCCAACCGGACGCCCTTCGGGGTCGGCGAACACCGCGATCGACGAGCCGTCTTGTAGCTGCATCGGTGGCGCCAGGGTCTTGCCGCCCTGAGCTTCGATCTCGGCCAGCTTCGCAGGCAGATCGTCCACGGCGATGTAGAACGTGATCCAGCCGCCGGGCGAGCCCTGGGCCGGACCGATTCCACCGGGAATTCCACCTTCGGCCTTGTCGACCATCTCGTAGCCGGGGGCGCCCGGGGCAGGGGTGGTCTTCCAGTCGAAGAGATTGCCGTAGAAGGACTTGAGATTGTCAGCATCCTGACCAGTGACTTCGAACCAAACAACGGGAGCAGACATGATGTCTCCAAGGAATAACGGTGGTTGTGAGCGAGATACCCGAGGTGTTCTCCCCTCGGCTCGCGTCCACTCTATGGCCCCCCTGCTGACAGCATTGTGTCAGCAGGGTCGCGGCGTCGCGGGGCTGCTGACACCGTAGTGGCAGCAGCGGTTGGCGCGGCTTGTGTCTGCTGGGTTCGTGAATCGCCGGAGTCGGCTAGGGTGGGGGCAGGAGACTGCATGCGCCCCCTGGTTCTGGCACTGCTCGCAGTGAGCTCGTCGGCTCAGGCGGGGACCTACGAGGTGCCGGCCAACTATGCGAACGTTCAGTTGGCTGTCGACGCGGCCGTGGCACTGACGGATCTCGCGGCAGAAGTGGTCATCGACTCGTCGACATGGACCGGGCCCGATGCGGACGGCCCCTACATTCACGTGTCGGATTTCCGCGGCACCATTCGGTCCACTGGCGGTTCAGCGCTGACCTCGATCAACGCGATTGTGCAGGTGGATGCTTCGGCGGACCTCAACCTGACGCTCGTGGGTCTGACGATTCGTTCCATGCCCGATGACTTTGGCCCAGACCAGGGCCTGTGCAGCGACTGCAGCATCGCCTCCCTTGTCGTCGCGGGCACATTGATCACCGGCAGCGATGTGGTGCTGACCCAAGGCGAGGACTCGTCCGGAGGCGGTGGTCGCATCGCCTTTGCAGATCACATCGGCGCTGTGTGGCAGGACATCGACGTCACCCTCGACGGCTTGGTCGCCACGGGCTTCAATGCCACCGCAGCGGTACAGCTCGACGGCGATGGCAGCCAGACATGGTCGTTCACCAACTGCGACATCAGCCGCAACCCGGGCATCAACTCGTTCAACTCTATGGATGTGGGAGGCATCGACGTCCGCGACGGCACCCTGACCCTCGAGGACTGCTCCTTTGATGGCAACGGCGATGCCACCGTGTCCTATGCCGCCGCCGTTCGTGCGCAGCGGACCAACCTAGACGTCACCCGCACGGTGTTCAGCAACAACAGCGGCGTGCCGGTCCATCTCGAGGGCAACGAGGACCTCGACTACAGCGCCACGTTCACCGACGGCTCCTTTGCGGGCAACGACGAGTCGGTCATGGGCTCTGGGTCGGGTGGTCTGTCCTCGCTGAACATGCTGCTGGCGGTCAATGGCACGGCCTTCGTCGACAACGTCGGTACCTATGGCGGGGACCTGCACTGTCGGTTCTTCCGCTTTGCCAGACACGAGGGCGAACCCCTGCCAGGCACCGCGGTGTGCACGGTCGATGGGGCGTCCTTCAGCGGCAGTCACGCCGCTGAAGATGGTGGGTCAATCTACGTTTCAACCGCGCCGATGATCGTCAGCAACTCCACGTTTTCGGGGACAAGCGCTGTCCACGCGGGGGGTGCCATAGCGGTCAGTGGGGACCTGTCGGTTCAGGACAGCACCTTCGCGGGGGCCTCGGCGGAACACGGAGCCACATTTGCCGCGGTCGCGGGTCTGGGCCTTCCTGCTCCTCCTCCCCCCACGGTGATTCTCGATGGCGTGACGGTGACCGGGTCCCGTGCGAGCGTCGACGGAGGCGTCGTGCACGGTGATCTGTTCCTGGGCTTCACTGGCTCCACCTTCAACGACAACCAGGCAGTGGGTGCCGGAGGTGTGTTTTCGCTGACCGGTGGCTCGCTCGATGGCGACTGCAGCACGTTCTGCGACAACCATGCCGCCGGTGGAGGGCACGTCCTGAACCGCAGTGGTGCCGCGTTCTCGCCGAGTCAGTTTCTGAACAACCAGTTCGTTGGAAATGGGCTGGGAGACAGCACCGGCTCGGTCATGCTCGAGTCGAATAACCTGGGCCTCGAGTTCAATAGCTTTGCTGGAAACGGGGGGTCAAGCCTGGTTCACAGCGGTGGCTCCACCAATTTCCACCACAACCTGGTGGTGGACCAAGACCTGGTCTTCTCGTCGGGTGCCTTGACCGGTGACCACAACGCCTGGCAGAGCATCGGCACTTACCAGAGCGGCACGACCTTTCCCGCGATGAACGACAAGGTCGTCGTGGACTTGTTGCTTGCGGACTACCCGGCCGTCTCCGGAGTGCTCTGTGAGGCAGATCTGCATGGGGCAGTCGGCTCGCCCATCTTGGACGTGGGGCCCTCCGGCGAGCTGGACATCGACGGGTCGGCGGCAGACATCGGTGTCTATGGAGGAGCGCACGCCTGCGAGGCCAACAGCCCCCCGCTGCCCGACGTCGATGGCGATGGCTACACCACACTTGTCGACTGCGATGACGCTGACCCCGCGATTCATCCAGACGCGACGGAAGTGGCCTACGACGGCATCGACCAGGACTGTGACGGCCTGGACCTGTGCGACGTCGACGGGGACGGCATCAACTCCAGGGTCGCCATCTGCGGGGGGCCGGATTGTGAGGACGAGGACCCGACCATTCCAACCACGGAAGTGCCCTATGACGGCATTGACCAGGACTGTGATGGTCTGGACCTGTGCGACGTCGACGGCGATGGGGTGGACAGCACCGAGACGAACTGCGGCGGTGTCGACTGCGACGACGGCGATCTAGCAGTGCATCCGGGAGCCGTGGAAGTGCCCTATGACGGCATCGACCAGGACTGTGTCGACGGCGATCTGAGCGATGTCGACGGCGATGGCTTCGCGGGTGGCACGGGCGGTGCGGACTGCGATGATGGAGATGCGCAGGTCAATCCCGACGCATTGGACGACAGCCTCGACGGTGTCGATCAGGACTGCAGCGGCGTCGACGGCGATGATGCGCCCATCGAAGAACCCGACGACACCGGTGAGCCGGACGGCCCGCCCGTGCCGACCGAGATGTGGGTGCAGGGAGGCATGGACTGCAGCTCGACCGGGGGACCGTCCGGATGGTGGGCGCTGGTCTTGGCACTGGCCCTGATTCCTTCAAGGCGTGCGACCGCCCAGGAGCTCGAGGGGGACTTCGATGGGCATGGATTCTCGTCGGTCCCCGGCGATGGGGACTTGGGCGAGTTCATCTCGACCTGGACCCCCGAGAAGCAAGTTCCGGGCTCTGCAGGTCTGAGCGCGCTGTTCGAGTACGCCGAGAGCCCGCTGGTTGGGGTTGAACAGACCCCCGAGGGCATGGTCCGCTTTCCACTGGTCGACAACCTGTTTGGGGTGAACCTGGGGGCCCATGTCGGGGTGGTCGACCGGGTCGCCGTGGCTCTGTCCGCTCCCGTGTGGTTCGTGAGCACCGGGCCGCAGGGCGTCTCGGCGATGAGCATGGGTGACGTGCGGGCCTCCGTGCCCCTTGGCTTGCTGGTTCCCGAGGACCGCAGCCTGGGCTTTGGCATCAGTGTGGTGCCCTTTGTCGATCTGCCTCTTGGAGCAAAGGACCGCTTTCTCGGACACTCTTCGTTCGGCGGTGGGGCCACGATGGCGCTGGGCTACCACACGGGTGCGGTGCACATTGTGGGCAATGTCGGGGGCAGCGCGACGCCGGGATCCGAGCTGCTGAACGTCGGCGGAGCCCGTCTTCTCGGCTCCTTTGGCGTGGCCTACCTCGCGTCCGATGACTTTGCTCTGCGTACCGAAATCCGTCTGGAACCTGCGGTGGGGGAGGAGGAGATTCCTCTGACCGACACCCCAGGCGAGGTCGCGCTGACCGCCCGCTACCTGACGGATTCTGCGGTGTTCACCCTTGGTGGAGCCGCCGCGGTGACGCCCGGTGCCGGGGCTGCGGTGTACCGACTGTTTGGCGGGGTCGGCGTGGCGATTGGCAAGGAGCGGCATCCGTACCGAACCTACGACCCAGACCTCGACTTCGATGGCTTTGCGGCATCCACCGATCGCTGCCCCAACAGCGCCGAGGTGGTGAACGGGTGGCAGGATGGGGATGGCTGCCCGGACCAGCTTGCGCAGGTGGTCGTGGCACTTGAAGGACCGGATGGCCCGCTGCCGGGCGGTCGGCTGAAGGCGGACGGAGTGACTCCGCGCCTAGGGGACGACACGGGCACATGGAACCTGGGACAGCGCATTCCCGGCACCGAAGTGATGCTGCAGATGACCCACCGGTTCTTCGTCGATCAGCCTCCCATCGCTCTGACCATGGTCGAGGGGCAGCACCGCGTGGTCGTGAAGCTCGAGCAATACAAGCCAGTGGCCGTGTCCGTCAGTGCCGTCGGACTGCCGCTGATCGACCCGGCCACCGATGCCATCGAGCCCGATGAGGACGGCGTCACTCGGACGCCAATGCCGATTCCGGTAGCCGCAGAAGTCCGCATGTTCGGGCCGGGCGAGGCCGACCCCATCACCCTCGACGAAAACGGCGAGGGCACCCTGTCGCTGACCCCCGGAGCTTGGCGCCTGGTGGTGAGCGCTCCCGGCTATGCCGACTACGAACAAGCGGTGTCGGTGAGCCCGGTGGACACAGCAATGCACTTCGGCATCGAGCTGCGCTATGCGCCCGCTGCTGCCGTCGACACGCCGCCCTAAGTCCTGCCCGCCGCCGATGGCGCCGGGCAGTCTGACCTAGCGCACGGCCCAGGTGAAGCCGTCGTAGTAGCCGCCTTGGTTGCTGCCGTCCCAGCACGCGTAGTTGCAGCGGCTGGCGTTCTGGCCGGCACTTCCGTGCACGTAGCTGAACAGGTGACGGATGCCGTTCTCGGGATTTCCTGTGCCATCGATGCGGTACAGGGTGTCGTTGGTCGGATCTTCGATGAGATTCGACGCGGGCTCGCTGCAGTTGTCCTGGTCGGAGTTGCCGGTGTTGGCCAATCCGAAGGTGCTCGCCGAGTAGTGGTTGATGAGGTTGGTCTCGCCGAAGTCGACCGTGCCGTTGACGGTGACCGTCATGGTGTCCGAGGCCGGGAAGCACCGATCGACCGGCGCGCGGAAGATCTCGCCCATGGTCACTGTGCCCATGTCGACGCGGATGTGCTGGCGGTTCTCGACGGCGCTGCTCGCGGCCCACAGGGTGGTGATCTTGATCCACTCACGGTTGGGGGAGTTCCAGAAGGCGTCGTAGGCGCCCTGGCTGATGTGCGAGGTCAGGTCGTCCTCATGAGGCATCGTGGCTCCGCCGCCGGCACCTGAGGAGGCCCAGCTCAGCAGCGTGCTGTTGGACTGCTGGCCGCCGTTGGCGCCGCCGTGGTTCTTCCAGACCAAGGTCCAGCCACCACCGTCGGTGGTCATGTCGCAGTAGGCCTCGAACGGGAAGTAGCCGGCGCCTTGGCCCGGGTCGATCCAGTACAGGCCGTCGCCCGCGCTGGAGTCTGCGTCCAAGATGGCCTTGCAGTCCGCCGGGAACATGGGGTTGTCGGCGTCAAAGGAGCTGGTGCCGCCGTCGATGACGGTGCCGACATCGGAAGCATCCGGGAGGGCGCCGCTCATGGTGTCGTAGAACGCCTTGAACGAGCCGCTGGTGTCGGTGCGGCCGTCGCCGGCGCGCATGCTCACGTTCGGGAAGGTCGCGTCAAAGGCGAGGTTTCCAGCCTCGACCAGAATCGTGCCGCCCGCGCCGGGGCCACCCTGGTGGCCAGGCCGCGTGCCGGTGTTGTCCTGTGCGCCGCCGCCGCCGCCCGCGCCGTTCGCGAGCAGGTAGGCCGTGGAGCCGATCGCCAGGTCGTTGTGTGCGTGCAGGAAGATGCCGCCGCCGCCAGCGCCGCCGCCGCCGCCGCCGCCTTCCTGGCTGCCAGCACCGCCGCCGCCACC